>JAAENB010000379.1 GCA_024224995.1 bacterium
CCCCTATCGTTAGTTGCCAGCGAGTCAAGTCGGGGACTCTAACGAGACTGCCACCGTAAGGTGTGAGGAAGGTGGGGATGACGTCAAGTCAGCACGGCCCTTATATCCGGGGCTACACACGTGTTACAATGGTCAGCACAAAGGGCAGCTACACCGCGAGGTGATGCTAATCTCAAAATCTGATCTCAGTTCGGATCGAAGTCTGCAACTCGACTTCGTGAAGGTGGATTCGCTAGTAATCGTATATCAGCAATGATACGGTGAATACGTTCCCGGGCCTTGTACACACCGCCCGTCAAGCCATGGAAGTTGGGAGTACCTGAAGTCTGTAACCGTAAGGAACGGCCTAAGGTAAGATCAATAACTGGGGCTAAGTCGTAACAAGGTAGCCGTACCGGAAGGTGTGGCTGGAACACCTCCTTTCTGGAGCAAACAAATATTCTCACTTGCTCTTTACTGTTTTTTTATACTTTTTTTAGTATGCCTGGGGGCAGAAAAGGAGTTCAATTCTCTTTATACTTTCCATAAAAAGTTCTTTGAC
>JAAENB010000380.1 GCA_024224995.1 bacterium
GAACATGAGCGTTTTAAATCCCTGTTCCAGCCTGTCCGCGTTTACAGAGCCGCGAAAGGTGATCCGGGCCGTAGTGGAATAGGCAGTATGGTTTTCTTCAATTTCATGAAGTAAAAACAATCTCCTCTGGGCGGCTGTTGCCGGGTAGTATTCTTTCTTTTTTGCCGGTTCAATGGCAGGCTGGATTAACATTGTTTCATTTGTTATTGATGCTTTCATAAAAGGCTCCTTAATAATTGTGAATCAGGTAGTGCTATTCGGGGATAGGAATATTCATAGCAGCCGAAACCGGCTTTTGGGAGTTGCAAAGCCGGTTTCGTTTGTTAGAGTATCGCTGCTTAACTTAACAGAAATTTATCAGCAATAATGCTTTTCATAATTTCATTGGTACCGCCGTAAATCAGTTGAATCCGTGAATCAATATACGCTCTTGCAACAAAGGAGCCTTTCGCGTACCCATTTCCGCCATGTAACTGGAAGCAGGTATCGGCCACGCGCATA
>JAAENB010000381.1 GCA_024224995.1 bacterium
AAGAAAAATGATAAGAAAAATGATGAGGAAGTTGATGAGGAAGTTGATGAGAAAAATGATAATGATTGATGAATGGTTGAAAATATCCTTGCTATTCATGAAAAGATAAAGAGGATAAAATTTTCATCAGCATAGAGAATGAAGCTTTAAAATTATTGTTCTTGCGAATTATTTTGGATAGGTATGTCTTAAGCTGGTGATCCCTGGAAAAAATTTGTAAAAAAGCCGGAATAGTAACAAAATAATAACGTAATTGGTTCAATAGCATAGCAACCTTCGTTATTGATTTGCTAAAACAAAGGTTGCTATTAAAATTTGCATAAATGTTATGCTTTTAACGCTGGTTTTAGGACTAGTTTTTAGCCTTAACAAAAATTGAGTTAGCATAGGCGCTTCGGCTTATAGCCCAGGGAATAGATAATTCATCTTTGGTGTTTTTATCATTTTTCCAGACTAAAACGCCCTTATCTGTTCCGGCGTCATGACCGGCAATATAAACATCCCCATCAACAACCGTTAAATCCATTGCGTATGAACAACCGTCTCCGCCAAGAGACACTCTCTGTCCGTTTTTCCAGTATGCAGCGGTACAGCTAACCTCTCCGGCTACATACACATCGGAACCGTCAGTTGTAACCGCATAGGCTTCGGCACTGCCCGATTCAAGTTCAATTTTCACGCCGTTTTTCCAAAAACCGGCTCTGCTTTCTTTTGCCGCACTGTCCCAGATTCTTCCAACAACGTAAACATTGTCTCCCGCTACGGCAATATCTCTAATTATTGATCCGCTTAAATCAAGTCCGTCCGCTTCCAGATCGAAACGGGTTCCATTTTTCCAGTAGCAGGGAGTTCTGTCATCATCACTGTACATTCCCGCGAGATAGATATCATCTCCCGAAAGAGCCATTGACATTACAAATCCGTCAACGCCGGTAAAAACTCCGTCTTTCCATATCCAGTGACCCAAATCACTCCCACCGTTGCCCTCGTCAAAAGTATATCCCAGTATAGTAACTTCACCGTCACGAACAATAATGTCACGGGTTACCGACCAGGTGGAAAGAAGCTCATTCGCCACTCCGTTTTTCCAGTACGCTGCCTTCCCAACAGAACGGTCCGGAATCTTCACACTTGACGAAGCATACACATCATTACCATCTCCATATACACCAACCAATGAATGCATATTATTTAAACCGGTTCTTTCTCCGTTTGCCCAATAGCAGGAATAGTAATAATCGCCAAGCATATAATACCCGCCAACATACACATCAACATTTTCAAACTCATCTTTGTCATTCGCGTCACACGCCGCGAACAACGCGACAGCAATCACAAAAATTGTTAGAACTGAAATAAATTTAAATCTTTTTAACATAGTACCCTCTTTGAAATATTTAAAATATTATTTTTTACAGAACAATGTTCACGCATTGTCCCGCACCAAAACAAAAAAACATAAATGGTGCTGCCCTAAAAAATGTCAATGTTTTTCTGTCTTTATTTAAAAATATTCGTATAATGCGAGTTAGGTGAACATAGCACGACAAATTGATAATATATTTTTTATTAACAAAAAAATCACTTATGGCTATTTTTTTATTGACAAATATTAACGTCTTAACCCTTCTGGTTATTCTTCAAATTAATTTAAATATCTATCGGAGGGTTTAAACCTATGAAAAAAACTATTTTAATGTTAACAGCGTTAACGCTGTGCGTGTCACTGGTATCCTGTTTCAGCGATGACCAGGGCGGTTCTCAAGAAGCTTCAGACATTTCTTATTCCAGTGAGAACTGGACAGAGTACAAGGCCCAGCAGGTTGTGGAATACCAGTACAGTGAAACAGAAACCCGTTTTCTTGTTGAAGGCGACATTGTTTTCACTTCGGAAGAAGCAGTAAAAGATTATTTCAACAACATGACGGGAAACAGCGGCAGCAAGTCTTCAGGACATTTAGTCAACGGTAATCTTGACAAATGGGATGATGATACCCGCCAAAATTTAACCTACAAGATCGAAGGGTTTTCAAGAAGCAGGAAAGCTATTGTAAAACAATACATGGATGCCGCTACTCAAGAATGGGAAGCTGCTGCCGATCTTAATTTTATTGATATTACCGGCCAGGCCGATACCCCGCTTTTCGTTGTGAAAGCGCCATCCTGGTGGGATGCAATGACCGGTTATCTCCAGGGAGTTATTGCTTCCGCGTTTTTCCCAAGCAGCGACGAGTATGAGCTCACTCTTTACAGTGTATTTTTCAAAGATGATTATATCAATGATCAGTGGAATACCGAACAGGAAAGAATGTACACTGTATGTCACGAACTTGGACACGTTCTTGGTCTTCGCCACGAACATATCTGGGGAGACAATGGCGTGCAAACCGGTGAAGCTTCCGCTCCGGCTCAGCTCTTAACTGAAAAAGATCCTCAGTCTATTATGTGGTATCCTCATGTTGCCGGTTATACCGGAGACGGTACTATTTCGGATCTCGATGAAGCTGGTGTGAATGTTTTATACCAGTAATTGATTATTAGATACAATGATCGAAAGAAAGCGCAGGTTTATAGCCTGCGCTTTTTTTATGGGAAAAAAACCATCTGTCAGGTATGTAAATTTTAATACAAAAGAGTTGACAATATGTATGTGCATCAACATATTGCCGACGATTAAATTTTATAATTTATTCTTTGGAGGGAATAAAATAATGAAGATAAAAAATCTATCGATCAAAAAGGCTTTGCTCCTGAGCATTGCCGCTCTATTCTTTATGTCTTCCTGTGACAGCGGCGAGACGATCTGGTCTAAAACGTATGCCGGTTCTGCCGGTTTTAGAGATGGAGCTCTTGCCATGACTTCAGATTCGCAAAACAACGTCTATGTTACGGGGTATGAAAAACTTGAAAAGGATGATATTTATACCAGCCTTAAGGGTGCTGTTACAATTAAGTATAATGCCGCCGGTGAACAGCAGTGGGTCGCGCAGTTCTCCCGGGAATTCAGTTCCGGAATAAACTCTGTCGACAAAGGTACTGCTATATCCGTTGACGCGGAAGGGAACGTTTACGTAATGGGAATTAGCCTTGGTGAATCTCTCACAAACGACTCTAGAGAAGATGATTTTCTTATTATTAAATATGACTCCTCCGGCAATATGCTCTGGAACAAAATTTACGACGGCCCATCGAATAAGACCGACACTCCCATGGGATTTGTTGTTGATTCAAACGGCAGTGTTTATGTAACCGGGACATCGGCCTGGGAAAGTTATCGTACCCGGGCTGTTACTATTGCCTATGACACAGACGGCAATGAATTATGGAGAGACGGAGAAAATCTTGGGGGAGATTACGCTTATGCCTATAAAATCGCGCTCGACTCTGCTGAAAATATAATTGTTGCTGCCTCCGAATTTAAAGATAATGGTCCGGGATACTCCGCTGATAAGTATGTTAGCATTTTAAAATATTCCGGCGACGGTACCAAAACCAGGTTAAACAGGCTGGAGAATGATGATATTCGCAGCAAAAGTATTCATAACATTTCCGGTATGGTGCTGGACAGTTCCGACAATATTTATCTTACGGGCTTTACCTATATTGCCCATGACGGAAACAACTGGGCCGACACTGACGCGGTTACCATTAAATTTTCTTCCCACGGCTCATTTCAATGGGGCACAGTTTATAATTCCAGCAAAAATTACGATGATAAAGGTATTGATATAACTGTCGCCGCTGATGGTAATGTATATGTTGCCGCTGAGACCGAACACGGCGGTGATGAGATCGCGGTTACCATCAAATACGATCAAAACGGAAACAAAGCCTGGTCAAAAACTGTTGGCTCCGCATTCTATTGTTTCGACAAACCTGTGAGCATTCATGTTGATAGTCAAAATAGGGTTTTTACTACGATGAACAGTACTAAATATATTATTATTCCCTATTTCACCATAGGTTTTCATGCTTACACTTCTGTAAAATGTAAAACCGTTGTATACGACGCGGGCGGAAGTAAAATTTTTACCGATGAAGAAAACCTTGTTGCGGCAAACGCCGCTCTGCTCGATCCCGATAGCGGATTTTTCTACCTCGCCGGAAGCAAACTATCCAGCGCGGGTACTTCAGATGGGAAGGACATGATTACGATTAAGAAAAGCCTGTAAGATATAAAGGCAGAACTTTTTTTAGAAATTTAAAAAAAATTCTGCCTTTTTTGACCATATAATTGTTTTAATTCAGGCGTTTAAATTTATTTTTAGGTAGGTTTTTATATGAAACGTTTTACAAACTCATTACTCATTCTGCTGTTATTTCTTATCCCCGGTTGTGATCCGGATATCGAGCCCCCTGTTATTTCTATCACTTCTCCGGAAGACGGGAGTTCTTTTGAAAAAGAGAATATTATCGTAAAGGGTACCGCGTCCGATAATATAGAAATTTCTGAAGTTTTTGTTGCCATTAATGATGGTGATTTTTATCCGGCTGCAGGTAAAGAGACATGGTCCTTTGCTATTGACGCGGACAAATTAGCTGATAGAGAAAACATCATTAAGGCTAAAGCTGTTGACCTTAGCGGAAATGATTCTCTTGTTGCTGAAATCTCTATTGCCATTGGCTTAACGCCCGGTATCGTTGGAAACTATGACACTCCCGGCACTGCCGGCGGGGTATCTGTTTCAGGGCAGTATGCATACGTGGCTGACTGGAGTGAAGGTTTACAGATAATAGATATATCCGACCCCCTCTCTCCCACTATCGTCGGAAGCTGCGACACTCCCGGTATTGCCCAGGCCATATCTCTTTCCGGCAACTACGCGTATATTGCCGACAGGACTGAAGGGCTCCAGATTATAGATATATCCGACCCCGTATCTCCCAATATTGTTGGACATTGCAGAACTCTCGAGGCAAAGGAAATTTTCCTATCGGGCAATTACGCGTATATTGCCGATAGCTATGATGGCGGTTTACAGATAATTGATATATCCGATCCCTCAACTCCGTTTATCGTTGGAGGATGCGACACTCCCGATGCCGCATTCGGCGTTTCCGTATCGGGCAATTACGCGTATGTCGCAGACAGCTGGAGTGGCGGTTTACAGGTAATAGATATATCCGACCCTTCATCTCCGGCGATCGTTGGAAATTGTGCCATTCCCGGTTATGCTGTGGGTGTATCCATTTCCGGCAATTTAGCGTATGTAGCTGCTGCTGATGCCAGCTTGCAGGTAGTTGATATATCCAATCCCGTATCTCCCAATATCGTTGCAAGCTGCAACACTCCCGGTGATACATATGAAATATTCCTATCGGGCAATTATGCATATCTGGCCGATCAAATGGGGGGATTCTATATCGTAGATATATCCGATCCCTTATCTCCAAATATGGTTGGAGGCTTCGACACTCCTGGTGATGCCTCTGGCGTATATGTATCAGGCTATTACGCGTATGTAGCCGATTCCCGTAGCGGTTTACAGGTAATCTACCTGGGGGAATTCCAGTAAGCAGCATTCCCGGTTCCGGTTCTTCACACATAAACCGGATCGGGAATACCTCTCATTTATGTCGCCTTTGTTTTTTAGCAGTTGTCAAGAATTCCTTGATAACTGAATTTTCATGATGAAATTGAATAAAAAGAAAGCCTTTAAAATTTTTTAGGATGGGCGGCTGCTCTAACCTTGCAACCGCCCGGAGGTTTCAGTGAGATTCGAACTCACATTTCCGGGCTTGGCAAGCCCAGTGCTCTTACCAATTGAACTATAAAACCGGTATCATTACTTCCATCTGACCAAAATTTCCGGATGTAAACTCCAACCCTTGCTCTACCACTGAGCTACCATCCCGTTGCTTGAAAAATGGGCTCCCGCTGAAACGGAGGCATGTGGGACGGGAGGGGATCGAACCCTCGCACCAGGCTTTGCCGAAAATTCTATCAAGTAAAAGCTGTTTAAGCTGAAACTATAGAGCGATAGACTTAGACTAAAAGGCTCATTTCCATCTCCAGGATGGCGAGTCCGTAACAATAAGTTTTAAGCTGAGACTGGCTCCATGTTTCATATTAAAATATATCTTTATGGATAAAGTCAAACAGTTTTTCCGCGATTTTGATATTATTTACTTCAACATCATTCGCCTTTGACCGGGCTACTTTTACCGCTTCAACCAGCTTATCCAGCCGCTGGAGCAATTCCGATTTCTGCCTCGCCGATATTTTCCCTGAGGAGTAGACCGTTTCATATTTCCCTACCTGGAAATCGAGGTGAAGCAGTTCTGTCTGGGCCGGATGTTTTTCCGTAGCATCATACTTTACAATAACTTTTGGCCGTTTAATGCTTCTGAATTTCACTTCGGGATCCGTTGTATAGACTCCTACCTTTTCATCGAAATCCCATTTTCTTGTATGATCAAGGGCTGGTATTGCGAGGTACATCTCCCGCAGTTTATTCAAATGGCTCTCCATTGCCAGGAGCGATGTTGCTGAAAAAGTTCCAAAATTAACTTCGCCTACAATAAGCTCGGCTTTTACGGTATTGGAACAGTTTGTCTCTTCTTTGGATATATTCGCGTCAATTCCGGCGATAATTGTTTCCAGGTTTGAACCTAACTGGTCTTTTACTGTTGATACCATTTCTTTGACTTCATCCGGAATCTGCTCGGAATCTTCTTCAAGAGCGATATAATGTTTTACCATGCCGTCGAAATTATCCGATTTCTGGCTAAAAGCGTTCTTGCATTCACCAATGACCCTGTTTGCTTTATTTTTCCTATCCTGTTCAACCGCAAGAAGTTCATGTAATTTGTTAGCCATATTTTCCCCCAATGATTTTATGTTTACATACATATATTATAGGGAGAATAAAAAAAACAAGTACTTTTCTCTAATTAAATATCAAACCGTGTTCCAAGAAAAATATTCAGGTTAATGATATCAGCATTAATAGCTATCCCCTCATCATTCCGGAACATATAGGTAATTATCGTTTTATCCATAGTAAAGGCGACACCTGCGAATATATTATCATGATTTATTCCTCCGGCGAATCTTCCGTTGAATTTCAAAAAGGGAGTATAATTGTTAACATCACCCGATGTATCCGCGTAGTTCATGTTTGCCACGCCAATTCCGCCAAACGCGGACGCCGTAAGAAAGAAGATCTTTCCCAGAACCAGGGTATAGGCGTATCCTCCGGATATACCCACGGTGGTATACTTGCCGCCGGAATAAGCGCTTTCAAGACCGTAATTTGTCTGCTCACTGGCGGGGATTAATGTTGAACCACTTGAGAGACTTAAATACGTCATCGATAAGGCGGCGATTATTCCTCCGGCGGATTTTTTCTGCCGCTCGGTTTGCTTAAAGGCCGCGCTGTAGGAATAATTATCCGCGAAAATATAAAAGAAATTGAAACCAAGCAGAAAGGTTTCAAGGTCTTGCCGTATAGTGCCGCTATCTCCGGCATTAAGCCCAAAGTCACCGGGCTCATCCAGATAAAATCCATCATACATCTGTAAATACAAATCAGCCCCAATATTCCTGGAGTAATAATGCAGTTGATAATCCGAGTAATCGGTTGAACCGTATTTACTTTCGTCTTCTCCTGAGTTAATAACGATCCTGCTGTATGAAAGAATAAAATTCATGTATGAGATCTCAATACCCTGGTTGCTCATTGTATTGGGCTGGTAACTAATATCTTTAGCAGCGCTGCTGTCGCTGCCTCTGTATTTCAACAGAACAAACTGCCAGGGTCTTTGAAGAGTGAGGCGAATCGTAAAGGCATCATTATATTCTTCTATCCAGCCGTCATCCTCGGGCGGGGCGGTAACTTCTTCGGGCTGCGCGAATATCGCGTTGCTATAAAAAAGTGCGGCTATTAACAGCGTGTTTATTATAAAATATCTCATACTTCATCCCCCCATGTATTATTACAAAATCAATTTACTCTATAGTATAGGGATTAATTTAGACATTGTCAAGGATATATATAAGCTGTATGAAGAATATATTTACTTATTATTTTGAGGGATTGATCTCACCCATATTAAAATTCAGTAAATTTTTTTCATTACTCATAATCTGTTCAAAAAAATTAACTCCATTCCAGGTTTCCGGTGGTTTGTGAGCACTAAAAATCCGGGGATGATCGCGAATCCTCTTGACTTAATTTTTCAAAATTACAATAATGAAACACTAACCGTTATTGGCAATAGAAACTTAAAAGAGAGTCAAGTTGAAAGCGATAGATAGTAAAATAATTTCGATTTAAAAAAAATCAAAAATTAACGAAAGAATTTGTAATTGCTATATTTTCAAAAGGCCTAACAGGTGAATTCCCAAGGGGTAGACAAACTCTAATAAGTTTTTTATATATAAAAAACTTATTTAAGCACGATTTTGAAGGAAAAGATATTTGTGAAATTTGTGGACTGCCTAAAAAGACAACAGAAGATAAAACTCATCAACTGTATACTTATTATTTAGGCCATTCCTGGAATGAAATGCCCTTACATTACTTAATTGAACTTGATGAAATTATGAGTTATGAAAAACCTGTAACTACAAAAAGTGAAGAAAGCAAAATCTTAGAACTACTTAATTTTATTTCTGAATCTGAACCGAATGAAACTCCCGGAAAGTTAGAAAAGCGAATTGCAAAACATAAAATTTTACCAAAAACTGATAAATATAAACGATATGGAATTTTATTGACATTGTCTGAATGTGGGATTTTACCTAATGAATTTATTCCACCCAAATATGATAAATTTTCGACTAAGAAAGAAATCCGCAAAGCAAGTGAAAACTTAACCACTTCTCACCGCTCTGATATTATCTTACCACCAGGCGTATTGGAGGCTATAAAAAATAAATTATTGATCTTTTTAAAATATACTCCATATAGGGTTAGCTCTTCGGCAGAAAAATAAAACTAAAAAGAGGGGCGGGGCAACAGCATATAACAGAGAATATAAGCAATTGCCGCCTTTTTCAATAATAAATCTTACTTGACAAAAAACACAATCTATTTACTAAATCAAGTTGAATAAAGGCAACTGCTTATAATTCTCGAAACGTTGGGCGCAATATTAAAAAATCTATTGTGAGGATTTATAAATGAAACGATTATTTTATATATTACCCATTATTACAATAATATTTATTATTTTCTATATAATATGGATTAATTTGCCATATGAAATAAACAGATATTATGATACTCATCATGGTATTAAAAATATTGAAGTATATTATAAAATAGATAATAAATTACCGGAAAATAAACTGGAAATAGAATGAAGAAAAATACTTGAAATGATTAAAGAACTGATCTACACTTATTCATTACGTAAAGAGGAAGTGTATGAAGATTACATTCACGGTTTTCCTTTTTTTAAACCGGCCTATGACAAAAAGCGGAACTTCACCATAGCTATCTGTGGATACGGCCGTAATGAGCGTGACCTGCAAGAGGTTTTTGATACCCAGATGAGGAGGGATTTTTTTCCAGTCCCCCTTGACCAGATGGGCGGAAATTTCAGGTTCTGGGAGCCTCAAATTGATCTTTATATTGCTGAAAGCGGTAACGAAATCAGCGCGTCAAAGCTTAATCATCCCGGTGATTCATATGGTTACCGGGTTCAGGATGGCAATAGTGTACTTGTCTACTGCACTGATGTTGAACACGCAGACGGCATTGATCCTCATGTTGTGGAGCTGGCAAGGGATGCGGACCTTCTTATTCACGATGCGCAGTATACCCCTGAAGAGCTCAAATTGAAAAAAGGCTGGGGACACAGCAGCTGGAAACAGGCCGCTGAAGTGGCCCGCCTGGCGGGAGCAAAAAAACTGGCGCTCTTTCACGATGGCAAGGAAATTCCCGTGCTCTTTTGCAGGAATGATGATCTTTCGATCAAGGATTTTAATGACGCAATTATCGAACATGGCAAGCGGCCTAAACTTATCTCCAATTCCTCATGGAACTGGCAACAGCCGAAAACAGGCAGGAATTCCTGGAAAGAGCCGACCCAAACATGGTAGAAACCATGCAAAAAAATATATCAGCCCCTACAGAAAAACCGTAATAAAAAAAAGGAGGAACCATGTTTAAAGAAAATTATGAAGACCTGAAATATCATGAACATCTTTTGGAAGAAGCCAAAAAGTCAGGAAACAAAGAATATATCGATTCAGGTCTTTTTATAATTGGAAATATCCATCAACAAAAAGGAGATACTGACAAGGCAATGGCATATTATCGAAGCTGTCTTGAAATCAGGGAAGAGCTGGAAGACGAACACGGCATCGCAGAATTATTAGGATTAGTCGCTTTGATAAGAATTGAATCAGAGGATTATGCCGAAGCCCTGGACAACTTACTGGAGGCATACCTGCTCTTTAAAGAGCTTGAAGACCCGAAAATTAAAACAATAAGCGAGAATATTCTAAAAGTAAAAAGCCATATGAACGAAAAAGACTTCAACGAAACCCTGAACCGGGCCGGAATAGACCCGGAAGAACAGGCCTTTTCCTTTTCTTAAACAGGAAATTTGTTCATCTAATTTGATATATAAATCTAATTTTTACCCAACTTCCAACCAAACAACATTAAACAAAATAGGATAAAAACAAGATTTTTTCACCATCCCCACTAAAAAAGCTTGATTTTTTTAGAACAAAACCCAACATATGTTTATCAAAAGAGAAAGGCCCCATCTCCTGCAAGAGATGAGGCCTTTCGTGACAATCCTTACGGAGAGCACACTTAAAACATAAGCCTTTTAAGTAAAACGCTCTTCTTAAGAATTGTCAATCAAAATTAATTTCTAATTCTTTAAGGAGAACAAAATCATGTTACAAAAAGAAACCTCTGAATTCATTAAAACAGTACACCTGGACCAGGCGGAGCGTGAAAGCCTGGAACTAATCCTCAAGGAACTAATCCTCAATCTCCCCCTGGACCCGGAATCGGGCGAAGAATATTACCGGTCAAACATTCCCGAAGTACGGGACCAGTTTAAGCTGAGTCTTTACGGCTATGAAATGCGCGCGCTCAGAACGCTCTTGCAAAAAATAATATAGAACTCAAAAAACTTCTCATAGCGATGGGTTTCAACCCATCGTGATGAGAATTCAGGGGGAGCAGTTCCCCGGCTCTCTTAAGAAACTCTTTTTAAACAGGGCTTGTTTCCGGGAAGAGAGACGTTGCATGCAACGTCTTTACGGGTTGGTTTCCGGAGATTTGTCCTGGGTCAACACCACAGAGGGGTTAAACCCCAAATAAACACCGTGTACGCGTACCGAATCCCCTCGCAGGGGTCGCATCCCTCCTCAGGGTCTCCATAGCCCTGGCCTGAAAGCGTCCAGTACAGTCGTTGCAGTGCCACTTCTCTCCGAACCAAGCCGCTCTCAGGGGTC
>JAAENB010000382.1 GCA_024224995.1 bacterium
AAGAGCTTTAGAAAATGGGTCCATTTTAGCCCGGGGTTTTAACCCCATAGGGCAGCAGAGCAGACCCCGGATAACATCCCCCGGGAACAGGCTCTGTTTCTAAAATAATTCACCAGGGCTATGGGGATTTCTCATAGCGTGGGGCTTCCAGCCCCTCGTTATGAAGAAGAAGGCCCTATTGAAAAAGAGTTTCTTGAGAGTGCTGACTAATCTTAGTTTCTTAAGAAAGGAGAAACATATGAAAAAGATTTTTTTTCTATTAATCCTTATTTTAATATGCGCGCCGGTCTTTACCTGCAAAAAAAATGATGCCCATATTGATGCATTAAACAAAGAGCTCAAGGTGGCAGTAGATATTATAAAGCTGGACAAAGCGCGATCTCTTATTGAAGAGGGAGCCGATGTGAATATGCTGATATATGGAAAGCCCCTGTTTGTTCATTATATAGAAACCTGGGCTGTGCAGCCGGATTATGAATTTGTGGAATTTTTATTGAACCGGGACGCGGCAGTGACACAAAAAACAGCGGAGCCGGGAGCCACCGTATTACACGCCGCAGCAAGAGCCAATAATAGTAAACTGTTTACCATGCTGCTCAAAAGAGGTGCCAATATTAACGCGGCCGATTCCCAGGGAAGGACTCCTCTGTATGATTATATCACCCTTGAAAATTCGAAGCCGGATTATGATTTTCTAAGATCCCTCCTGCCGTTTAAACCGGATCTAAATGCCGTAGATAACAGGACCGGGGAAACACTTGCTCATGCTGCCGTAAAGAACGATGATGTAACATTATTAAGCTTTTTAATAGAAAATGGCGCGGAAGTAGAGCGTAACGACGCCACAGGAAAAAAGCCGCTCCATTATGCAATGGAGTCTAACGAAGATATGGCGAAGAAGATCATGATTGCCGGGGACGGTAATGCGGTGTTTCGCGCGAACGGCTATGGCCTGGGGAACACGCTGTATACACCACTGTTATGGCTCCTGGTTAAGGGCCTGGAAAAAAAAGAACAGGTCCGGGAAGTAGATCAATTTTTAACCGGAAAAGTACCGGCAGCAGTTAAAGATGAGATTGTAAAAATTGTAAATGAAAACAGTGAGCAGTATTTATGGACAGACAGCATCTATAAAATATACGACGATATCGTCATGCTCATAATAAACAAAAAAGGGGACACACAAAATAAATTCGCTTATGACAAAGGAAGACTGCTGCTCCGGGCCGTAGAAGAGAACAAAACGGAAATTGCCGATATCATGTTAAAAAACGGAGCCAATGCAAATGCGTGTAAACCTTTATTAACAGCGGTAAATAAGAATAATGCAGCTATGGTACGATTACTCATAAAGCATAAGTGCGATATCACCATACAGGACGAGGCAATGAGAACGCCGCTCCACCTGGCAGCGCTCCAGGGAAACCTGGAAATAGTAAAGCTCTTAATTAAAAAAGGAGCCGACGCCAACAGTCTCAGTCAATACGGAATAAAAAGTATTGACCTCACCTATGATACACCAGCAAAGGACTACCTGGAAATGCATACAATATTGCCGGCACAAAGGGTGTTTAACAAATATATGGGAGAGTATAATGAATATGCCCGAAAGCAGCTTTTTGTACGATATGGCGGCTCAATAGAAAAGCCCAACGCGGAGCAGGCAAACGCAATAGGAATAAAGCTCTTTAAAGAAAAAAATTATCCAATAGCGGCAGTCCTGTTTTCTCTCGCCGCAGAAATAGATCCGCGGTATTCCTGGGCCTGGTTTAACCTGGCCTGTACAGTAGCGCTAATAACAAAAGAGAGAGCGCAGTGCAATGATGAATATTTGAACATGGTAATGGAGAGCCTGGAAAAAGCGGTAAAGCTCAATCCCGCCATAAAACAGGAAATGCCCCGTAATAAAAATTTTCCCAAAAGAATAGCAGCATCGGCCAAATTCTTAAGATTAGCAGGATACAAAACCGGTGAAGTCTTGATTAAAAGCGGAAGATGGTCATGGGGAGAATATTATTTCTCATTCGATTTTAAGGGCGATGGAACTGTGGATATCCCCTGTGTGGAGCTGGGACCTGACGGCCATTGTTATGACGGTTTTTACCGGGAAGAAGGGAAAGAGAATACATATACGCTCAATGGAAATATCATAACGATTAAATTACTTAATGGGAAAACGTTTACCGGGGAAATGAATTATGAGGGAGAGATTGAATCGGAGGATGGGGATAAGACGTTTACAAGTGAGCCCCGGTGCTATGATTTTTAAGCCGGAAAAGACAAATCTGTCCCCACACTTTTTTTATTTTATCTAATTAATGTATTTACACAACAGGGGAATCCTGCCAGCCTATTCTCATTTTATAAAAGCATATGGAGCGAGCAATGAGAACACGCGTGAGTAATATTATAATACTAATCCTGACATTTCTTCTGTTTTTTACCGCATTTGGAACAGCAGCGCCGGAAAAGCAAAAAGAAGCAGCTGAATTATTAAAAAAGGCCGTACCCTTAATGGATGCCGGAAAAGTAGATGAGTCGATTATATTGTTAAAAAAAGCGCGGGAAATAGACCCGGGGAAGTTTACCTATACCTATGAATTGAGTTTCGCGTATATGCTAAAGAAAGAGTATAAAAAGGGGATAGCTGTTCTGGAAAGCATGTCCGGCTCCCATGAAAAAAACCACCAGTATTATCAAATGCTTGGCAGCTTATATGATTACGATAAACAGCCCAACAAAGCAAGGAAAATATATGGAAAAGGGCGGCAGGAATATCCCAAATCCGGAGCCCTGTACCTGGAAAGCGGCATACTTGAAATGAACCGGAGAAATGCTTCAAAGGCCGTAACTTTCTGGAAACTGGGAACGGAAATGGATCCTTATTTTTCATCGAATTATTACCACCTGGCAAGGGTGTATGCCGCCACATCGGAACGCTACCTGGCAGTGATTTACGGAGAAACATTCATGAACCTGGAACCGGAATCAAAAAGGAGCCGGGAGATAAGCAGGCTGCTTTTTTCATTGTATAATAAAAGTATAACCTGGACCGGGGAAGACGCGGGCTCAATCTCAATATCATTTACACAAAATTCCATAGCTCCAAAGAAAAACAAGAAACCGCCGCTGGGACTGGTGTTTGAACTGACCCTTGCGGCAGGAACAGCAGCTCTTGATCTCAAAGGAAAAAAACAACTTAATTATTCCGATATAGTTAAAATACGAAAAGACCAGGTAGACTCGTGGGTTGAAATGAATGGTAAAAAAGGGTATACCGTATCCCTTTTTAATTGGTTGACAAATATAAAAAAGAGCGGACATTTTGAAGCATATAACAGGTGGATCTTTTCCTTTGTCGATATCGAAGGGTATAAAAAATGGCGGGGTGAGAATAAAGAGAACCAGGCAAAAATAGAACGGTTTGTAGAATGGGCTAACACAAACAGGATAGTGTTGGATGGAGAAACGCTCCGGTAAGGCGGAGTGAACCGCACAGGAGAGTTCCAATGAATAAACGAATATCACCCTTACTCTTTCTTTTTTTTCTCGGCTTTCTAATAGTTCCCGGGTGTACGCGGACACCGGTAAAAAAAACAGTATCAATGCAGTTTCATCAAAATGATATTCCGGACTTTCAAAAAATAGAGAACGTTAAGAAGATACTGGAGCGTGAGCGGTATGTGGAAAAAGTCACAATCGAAGGAGACAGGGAAGCGGTACTTATAATAGATATCTCGAAAAAACATATCATGAGAATGGCATTAAGCTATGGCGAAGTAAGAAAGGCAATTGCCGGTGAATTTACCCAACCCTATCCTTTTATCGAACAAAAAGAAAAGTCGATAATATTGTTCAAGATGGCAGACCTGGATAAAATGATAAAATATAAAGATAACCGAAGTTTCGGGGATATGCCGGTTAGAGTAATAGACGGGGGCGGCACTATACGGCTCAGTGATATAGCAAGGATCGAGCAGAGATATATGCTGTTCCCGGTTAATAAGAACGGAATAGAAATGGTAATTATCCATGTGCGAATAGACAGTACTAATGAAGACAAACTAAAAGAAGAACTGAAGAACCTGCGTGCGCGGTATAAGTTGAAATATCAATTATCTATTCAATAATAATACAATAATAATACAATAATAGTGCAGCAATAGTATTACCTGAACATAATTCCCAAAAAACCGGTTTTTGAAGAAGGTTTGACTAAAAAAATTTTTTTTTTAGCGCCGAAGGTGAAATTTTTATATAAATTGGTACTAATAAAAGTCGTTTTTTACAGCAGCTCAATTAAGGCAGGGGATTGAGAAACGTGATAAAACCAGGTATTATTTTATTTATATTCATGTCTCTCCTCAATAAATAACTCCCCAAAAAGAGCGTATTCAAAGAGCGTATTCAGCGTATTTTAAAGAAGAAGGGGTAATGCCGGATGAAACAGAATATATTTGTTTGTAGTATTATTATGTTTCTCGCAGCAATAATAGTGTTCCTGCCGGGTTGCGGAAGAGATGACCTGTACGATATGGCAGGCAGCGAATACAGCATCGTGCTGCGAACAGACTCCGGGGATATCGGAGATGTTACCCTGAAGAACAGTGACACCTTTACCGTGCGCGCGGTGCTGCTGAATAAAAACGGTGAATACGTTTCTGAAATAGATGTGGACTGGAGCGTTGAAAACTCCATTGGCTCGTTCAAGAATCCGCGAAGCGGATCAACAGTATTTACTGCTCAGCTTGTTGGAGCGGGAAGGGTTGTGGCAACTCACAGCATTTACGGCGAACTTACAACAGGGCTCATAACGGTAGAATCGGCGTCCTCCGGTTCTCCCGACACGGAACCGCCTTTAGGCGATCCCGAGAATCCTCCCGACGGGCGAAGCAGTCATGCCGATGCTGTTTATGGAAATAAATTATTTTTCTTCGGCGGCTGGCAAACCTGTCTTTCTACAGAGATAGATTACCCCTTAGCAATATATAATACCCATAGCAAAACCTGGGAAACAAGAACCCTGGCGCAGTTTCCTTTGCCCTATAATTCCGACCAGGCCAGTGGCCATAATCAATTCCTGGGGCTTTCGGCTGTTGAGATCGAGGGCACAATTTACCTGTTTGGCGGAACAAACCGGGAATATCATGACGGAGTATTTAAGGTGACATCGGATACGTATAAAAATTCGTTTTACACGGTCAATCCCAATACTTATGAATTAACATCTGTAAGCGATACAGACAGGCCGGCTGCTCTTGCCTGGCATACGGCAGTGGCAATAAACGGGAAAATGCATGTCTGGGGCGGGAAATATTACGACGGCGGCAACGCGGCAAAAATCTATAACCGGCATTACGTGTATGATCCGGCAGAGAAGAAGTGGACGGGACTCTCCGCGCCCTCTGGCGCACCTTCGGCACGGTACTTTCATTGCGCGGCTTCTCTGGGTGAGAAAATGTATATTTTTGGCGGAAGAGCTTCGGCAACAGCATTAAGCGGTAATAATATGCATATATATAATTCAAGAACCAATACCTGGAGTGAGATCGGTTCCGGTGGATTTCCGGTACTGGAGGCTCCATTGGCGCGGGAAGGAGCTGCCTGCGCGATGGTTGGGGATAAATTATATATATTCGGAGGAGCTGATGCTCTCGGTAGTTATACGGACCAGGCCATCTATTGTTTTAACACAAGTACTGAAAAATGGGAAACCAGGATAACCCTGAACCCTGAGCCCGTAGGCAGGGGATGGCATACGTTTTCATCCGTACAGGGAAAGGTATATATCTTTGGCGGTGCTCCCTGGAATAAGACGCAGAATAACATGTATTTGTACATCCCGTAGCTTGCGTTTTTTTTCTCTTTCCATATTGAGTTTTACCAGGTTCGCAATAAGCCGGTTTATAAACAGGCCGGTTTTAAATTGAAGGGTTTTTTTATCATACTTTCCGAGGATTTTTCCCAGGCATTTTTTAATAGCTGTCCGGGAAGCGGTCTTTGAATCGGTATGAATGCCCGGAGCGTTCCTGCTGAAGCTCGCGAGTATTCTTCCCGAACCAATCTCAATAGCCTTAAGCCGGATAATTGCTGATTTGGATTTCATATCCATAGTTGTATATTCGCGCAGTGCATGGGATTGATCAAAAGTCTGGACAGTTCCAATGACCAATATATCGGCAAAATCGTCTTTTAATAGAAGAGATTTTACATCCCCGGAAACGGTTCCTGCGGCGGCTAATTTCATGGTTGCTGCTTCATCTTTCATCAACTGCCGTGTCCTGTTTAAATCAATAATTTCAAAACCATTGTTGGATAATGTTTCTTCTATTATGGTTTCGGAAAAGGTAAACCCCGGTTCATTGAGCTTTCCTTCAAAGGATTCTTTAATAAGAACCAGGATCTTTAGGCTGGCGTATTTTTCAATTAAAGACGCCACAAGATCATTGGCAGCGTTAATATCAACGGAGGCCTCAACTCTGGCAAGAATTGTATCACCCTTAATTTTTTTCTCCAGCACTGTATAATCATCAATGAGGCGGGGAGTTATTTTATCGAAAGAACCTGAGAGAAGTGTATATAGTTTCTTGCGGCCCGTGCGCTTAAATTCATCTTCCAGAATTTTTTTAACGATTTTTCGATTGGCATTGGAAACAGCTGTTTCAAGAGCACTATCGGCATCGCTGTTGCTAATAGTATACCGGCCCGAAGCCGTGCCTTTTATAAATTTGGTTTCTCTAAGATTTTTGGCACAGCCGCTCAAAGCGGGAATTGAATATACTATTAAAAAAAGAATAAAAAAACAAATGTTTTTCCCGGCTTTATTTATCAGTATCATTTTTACAATGTACTAAAAGAATTCTCCAAAGTCAAGAATAAACCCGGGTTTATTCTTGACACAAAACCAGGCAAAATGAATATACGGTTACTTTACTTAAAAAAACAGGAAAACCATCATATAAAAGGAACAATAAAAGGAACAATGGAAGGAACAATGGACGGAACAAAAAGATCGAAAATAAAACCCGGAATGCGGGTAGCAATAGTTCTAAAGCAAGATCAACGAACCGGGAAACTGACCGAAGGGGTCGTAAAAGACCTCCTCACAAAATCCCCCAGCCATCCCCACGGCATAAAAGTCCGGCTTGAAAGCGGAGACGTTGGAAGGGTTAAGACGATTTTCTCATAGCGTGGTGTGGTGGGGCCGCACCCCCGAAATGGAAACGATTCCGCGTGGAACCGGTCCCGGGTGGAGATGGTTCCGCGTTGAAACAGCAGGCGGAACTTTTCAAATGGAGCTCTTTTCCACAAGCACCGTAGTACCGGAGTATACCGTACCGGTAGCGCCAGAGACAATAATCGAAGACGGAGACCCCTCCGACTGGAGCAGTATTTCCACAATGATAACTGATGACACCGGGGACGGCTCAGCCAGGGGATCGGATATTGACTTTGTAAAAGTGGCGGTAGACGCTTCAAATACCACGCTCTATGTACTCATGAAAACAGCGACGGATGGTGTTGAAGCCGACATAAGTTATAGTATTCAATTAAGGTATACCCTCGATTCAGCAACCACCTATAAAAAGAAGTTATATGCCCACTATGGTTCCGGATGGGAAGTCTCAGCCTATGATGAGGGAACCCGGTCGGATATTACCGGTATTACCGGAGCAGCAGCAGCAAGCGGGCAGTATATAGAATTCAGCTGCTACCTGGCACCCCTGGGAACCCCGCCCGGGAAACTCAATCTTGAAGCCCGGACCTACGCCAACAGCGGCGACGGAGACTATGACCAGGCTCCCCTCTTCGGGTATCTTACGTTCCCTTGAGTGGAATAAGTAAACAAATAATAATTCCGTTGATACTTATTCTTTCATATCATCTCATCATCCAATGTATAAACCCACGGGTTTTTTGTGAAAAAAACCGCACAAAAATTTGAAATTTCCCGGGGAATATGTTATATTAAATATTGGGCATTGAAGCAGGAGGTGTTTTACCGGCAATAGACCAGGGACAGAAAAATTAGATTTTTAAACTTTAAACTTTAAACTTTTCTAAAGAGGCAGTACAATGAAAAAAAAATTTTTAATCCCCGTAGTAACAATTTGCATGTTGATATCAATTTCCTGTGACCGGACCGATATGGGCGGGGTGGTCGATAACCTGGAAAATCCCGCAAACATGAACGGAACCTGGGATTTTAATATTAGTGATGTCGGCAGTAGTTCAAACAGTTATACGACAAAAATGGTCATTGAACAGGATGAAAATGATCTTACTTTTACATACGGAATTGATGAGGGAGATTCTATTTCCGGCTTTGTAAACGGTAACAGTGTTACCATTACTTCCGTTTCAACCAAACCATCGACCTATACATTAAGCGGAACAGTGAACAGTAGTGAAGACCAGGTATCAGGAACCTTTACCTGTACCGGAACCTGCGATTCCACCAGCGGTATCTTCAGTATGGATCTTTATTCTACGGCAACGGAAGTACCAACGTTCACTCTTCCGGAGACAGCGGTTACCATTAATATAGACGGTTTAATATCGGATTGGAGCGGTATTTCCAATATCGTTGATGACTCTACCGGAGACAGCAGTACTTCCGGTTCGGATCTCGAATTCGTCAAAATGGCGGTAAACAGCGCAAAGACAGAACTGTATGTAATAATGAAAACCGCTTCCGGCGATACTATTGACACAGCCATTAGATATGTTATTGCATTTCGATATGGCGACAGTTATGAAAAACGGGTATACGCTTATTATGATTCGATCTGGCAGGTTGCCGGCTATGATGAGGTGGGTGAAACGCAAATAAATTCCTCTCTTATTAATGGAATGGTTAGTACCTCGGGAGAGTACATAGAATTCAGCGTCGGCACTACCGCTTTTGGTACTCCTCCGGATAATTTTAGCGTGTATATTCGAACCGTTGCTCAAAGCGGTGGAGATGAATGCGACTCAGCGGATTTTTTCGGTTATGTGAACGTTCCGGACTAAAGAGTTCATTGGGGATAAATACGGACCAGCTGGGATTGGCCCGTATTTATCTCATTACTGTCGACAGCACCCCCCCTTAAATTAATTAGCTTAAATTAAAATTTTAGTGTTGATATATTTTGAAAACTCTTTTAATATAGAAAACTCCTTATTAGGAATGTTTTATATATTAAAAAAAATACTATACACAGGAACTGTAGACTTTCATTATTGCAGTTTTCAGTGGGAAGGAATACTACTTAAATAATACTAATCGGTTGTTTATGAATGAAGTATGAAAATAACAAAAATAGCAATGAATTGTTTCGGATCAAAGCGTATTCCTTTACCGAATCCGTTAAAAAAAAGCTTATCAGGGATCTTAAGATTATCCTGAAAAGATATAACAATGAGAAGCTTTTTGTTTCCCTGTATACCTGTATGGAAGAATTTATTGAAAACGCCGTTCGGGCGAATTTAAAAAAGATATTCTTTAAAGATTATTCTTCGAAAGATGTTACCGGGAAAAAGGTAAATTATGAAACCGTTCTTGAGCAATTTAAGCAGGAATTCCGGCGGGACTATGGGAGCTACTTAAAAGGGATCGCGAAAAAGAATGATATTAATTTTGAAGTTTCAGTGGCAATAGAAACCAATAATCTGGTTATTACGGTAATAAACCCGGCAAACATGACGGAAATTGAACAAAACAATGTAAGGAAAAAGATCAGGGACGCGGGCAAGTACACGGGAATCGCGGAATATTTTAATGCCATTGAAGATGAGCCTTCGGAAGGAGCGGGTTTGGGCCTGGTAATGATTATGTTCATTTTAAAGAATATTGGTCTTTCGGAAAAGAATTTTAGCATTGAATCTTCCGGATGCCGCACAACAGCATCCATCTGGATTCCCCTGAAAAATAATACAATAACAACATAATTCAATAACAATATAATTGATTGAGGCATACTATGCATATTTACGTAGACGCGGACGCCTGTCCCCGGCCGGTAAAGGAAATACTCTTCCGGGCTGTTGAACGCCTGGCAATCCCCCTGGTGCTGGTGGCAAACCAGAAAATGGGAATCCCCGGCTCGCGATATATATCGGCGCTTGTTGCCGATGCGGGACCGGATGAAGCCGATGACAGGATTGTAGAGCTTGTTCATGAAGGAGACCTGGTCATTAGCGCCGACATACCCCTGGCCGACCGGGTCATTGAAAAAGGCGCGTATGTAATAAATCCCCGGGGAGAACTCTATACGAAAGATAACATCAAAGAACACCTTACAACAAGAGATTTGATGGATGAGTTGCGAAATAGCGGAGTCGAGACCAGCGGACCGGGTGTGTACCGGCCCAAAGACCGCCAGGCTTTCGCGAACCAGCTCGACCGTTTCTTAACGAAATTTAATACGTGAGTTTTTTAATATCCGGGAGGGGTATATGAACAAGAGACTGTTCTCTCTATGGGGAATCGCACTAATGCTGTTTGTTTTTTGTGTTGGGAGGAATACTGTGGACAATTCCGTGTATGAAAATGATGAAGCGCTCATTCCTTTTGGGGAAAAGATCCTGGTAAAGCAAGAGGGAATTAAGCAGCCCGGGGACGGGTACCTGGCCGCGGCAACGGCAGAGGTCCGGTTTTTTAAACCCAAACCGCAGCCGGCGTACGTTCAGCAGGTTCTGCCCGCGGGAGACGGCTATCTCAGCTCGCTCTATATTCTCCCTCCTCTTGGGGAAATTATAACAGAAGAGTCTGTTAAAAAAGATGTAAACAGCAGCTTTACCGGGAAGAATGAGTATGCCTGGTATTCGGGTATCACCATATTGGAAATAAAAGGGCTCCGGGTATTTTCCTGGCGCTATCAAATAGGGAAAACCCGGCTGGATCATTTTTTGGTTTTTGGGAAAAAAAATAGCTATTTATTTGTTTCTTCACCGTATGGAAGCAACGGTTCCATTGAAGCGATAATCTCAAAAATGAAGATGAAATAACTCATAAAACTGCTTACCAATAGCTTATTTCAATTTTCGTGTATCCCGTAAGTTTCAGGCGGTCGCCATTCTCTGAGTACCAGTCCGAAGAGAGCAGATCGTCGGTGAGCGGAGAGGTATACGGTATATCGCTGCTGCCGGGAACCTGGAAGTGCCATTCATTGACCAGGTTTTGGTAGTGATCATAGCGGTATACAGCAATTTGTCTTAGAATTGAATTCCCGCGATATTCCCGCTTTTCTATTACCATTTCGTGCAGATCGTAGTGGTATATGGTTCGGGAAACGGTCCCGCCTTTGTGGTTGTGGATTGTTTCTTCCGCCAGGTTGCTGCTGTTATTATAGCTAAAGACTTTCCGTTCGTTTGAAGATTCCGATCCCGCGTTTTCCGTGATTTCTTCCGTTGCCCGGCCCGAAGGATCATACCGGGAAATTAGCGTTTCCTGTTTTCGTTTTTGTACCAGTTCTTCCAGGATTCCCTCGGTAGAATAGGAATATGAGTCGGCGTCGTCACTGCCCAGCCATTTTTTCTGCGTTAGCCGGTTTGCGTCGTCGTAGGAATAGGCGAAGGAGCTTACCGGGCCCTGGATGGAGTCGAACCGGTATTTTTCAATAAGGCTGCCCGAAGAGTCATATACGTAATTGGTTGTTTCGTTCCGGTCATTGCCGTAGGAGCGGAATTCACGGGTGATATTTCCATTATTGTCGTAGCTGAATGTGGTGGTGTAACTGAGCCGGTTTACCCGGTTGTTGCCGGTGTCGAGCCAGTCGCTGGTTTCGGAAACCGGTAGTCCCTGTTCGTTGTATTGCAGGGTTTTTTCTGTTGAGCCCCTGGTATCGGTTTTGACCGACTCTACCAGGTTCCCGTTATTGTTGTAACGGTTCTTGATTTTTTTGCGCAGTTTCCCGTCGTGGGTAAAGACCCGCTCTTCCAGAATATTTCCCCGGGGATCATTTTTAAAGCGGAGCACATTAGGTTTGGCTTTGTTAACGTAATATTCATATGATTCGGTACAATAGCCGTTATGATCGTATTGTTTCACTTCCCGGTAATGTTTGGTCATATAGATTTTACGGTCTGCTTTGTTTACGAGCCGGAAGAGGGTCTTTGTATGCTTTTTGACCGGTCCTTTGAGATTCTGTTCTTCCCACGCGGTGATTTTTTTATTCATCTGTTTGTTCGCCTGTTCTTCCGGTTTACCGCTTTTTTAACATCCCGATTATTTGTTGTATCCTGTCCCACTTTAAGTTTCCGGACAGTTTTATCCCTTCGCCGGTGAGCGGTTCTCTAAGAGTCGCGGTCTCTATTATCTCATTATTGATAACAATAGCAAGCGTTTTCCCTTTTTTTTGTTTTGAAAGCCCGGCCAGTTTTAACCGGCCTTGCGGTGTTAAGTGAATATATAATGAAGGTTCGTAAACACTGAATTCCCCCCGGAAACTTTTTATGTGGGCGTTCGAAAGGAGAACCGTTTTATGCAGGTAGAGTTGTTTTAAGTCGGAGTTTTTGACTTTTGTTAAGCCCCGGGAATATTTGTTTTCCGCGAGCCGGAATTCGATTGAGGCTCGTGATCGTGAAATATCGGCATAGTATTTTTTCGCGGAGGTGTTGAACCGGCGTATTACTGAAGCGCGGCTTTGGGCAGGGTAAAAGACATAGAGTTTGTTCATGCTGTAATGGCGCAGGTAGTGAGCAGTTCCGTCGTAGGTAAGGGTAAAACCGTCGGCCGCCAGGGTTAGCGCGTTTATGTTCGTCTCTTTCGCCTTGATGAGGTCGGGGCTGCGGGATTCAAGGTTTAGCGGTTCGGGTTTTTTCCCTTTAGGAGCAACAAGAAATTTATACCTGGATTTCTTATCTTTATGAACAGCGCAAAATTTTTCATACCGCCCGCCCGATATCTTGTAAAGGTCGAACCCCTTTGAGCTGCGTTTTGCTATCATGGTCGCAACATCGCCATTGTTGAGGTCTATGCTGTTTATATGTATCTCCTTTGAATTTGAGGGAGAAAAGAATAAGCAAAGGCTGATAATATACCATATTGATACTTTTAGAATTGCCATAAGTCTTTACCTTTAGAGTCATTATAATTATTTTTTATACCAGGAACACTTAAATTTATACAAGCATTTTTTTATCCGGGTCAACAGGCGGGGTGTGGTGAAGAATTTAGTTGGTGCGCTCGGGACTTGTTCCCTGACATCGGTTTAATATCCTAAAAATATCGATTTTTAATGGGTTACAATTGATAGCGGTTGTTATATTTTTGTTAACTAAATTATCATTGTTTATTTTGTTTATAATGTTTATGTCGAAAATAAAGATAATAATATTAATTTTGTTGACAAAAATATCCGATATAGATGTAGTATACCAATAGAGAGGTTGGAAAGGTGTAATGGCGGGGAAAAAGGGGCAGAAGTGGGCAACAGACAGGGAACCTCCGAAGATGCTGGTTTCCGGGCGGGTTCCGGAGCATATAAAAGAGTGGGTCGCGGATTTTGGAGACGATCATGGGTGGAAAGAATCATCAGCCGTTAATTTTTTACTCCATTTTTGCAAAGATATGGAAAAGGAATTTGAAAACTGGTGGAGTGAAAAACGGTCCGCCGGCAGGGCCGGGGAAAAATAGGTCAGAAACTAAATAATATTGCGGGCTGTATCTGGCCTTGAGGTAGTATGGGCTCTTTGGGTTGTGAGGACTGTTTGAGCGGAGCGAGTTCCGGAGCAATCCAAAGAGCCCATACTACCTCAAGGCCCGCGCACAAGCAAAAAGAGTTTCTTGAGAGTTTTTACGGAGAATTACCATGAAAGAGAAAGAGTTAAAACTGAGACAGATTAAAAGTTATAATTCCAAAAATGAAGGCGAGATCTTAACGGTTGAGTCTCAGGATGATGAAAAAGAGTCCTGGCACTTTTACAAAGACCGGAGCCTCATCAAAAAAGTAAAGTTTGTTGAGCACCTGCGTGAAGGGAAAACCATTAAAGTGGAATTCAGGAATGTGGGAGATGAAGACACGGACGCCACACTGCAGTTTGTTGTGGAAGAATACTGCACTGAAACAAATGAAACAAACGCTATTTCATTTTCCGTGCCCGCTGAATTTTCAGACCTGTTTATTTCATCCCTGCGGAAAGTTGATTGAGACAGGAACAAGGTGCAAGTGTTGTGAGGGCCGCCACTCTCAATACCGGTCGGGAAAAAAGATGACGCAAAGATCTTCGTAGGACTCGGCATTGGTTAACGCAACGCGGTGATCTTCATTGAGCAGGAATTTGGATATATTCGACAGGGTCTTAATGTGTGTGTCCGGTTTGTCCCGGGGGCTGAGTACAAGAAAGACAAAATGGATCGCTTCATCATTGTACATGCAGGCAACCGGGGTTTCCATCTTTGCTATGGCAACAATAGACTTGTCTATGCCGTCAACATAGGTATGGGGCAGGGCCGTGTCGAAACCAATGACGCTTGAGAATTCCCGCTCCTGTTGAATAATATATTCTTCCAGTTCCCCGGCATTTATGGACGGGAATACGGAATTGACCCGCGCCAGCAGTTCCCGTATAACATCTATGTAAGTGGTTTGTTGTGAATACAGAACCCACTGGGGCTCCATGTTGAAATTGGGCTTGATGTCGAAGGGGTGGTATACCATGCAGGTGCAGGTTCCCTGGGCGTCTTCCGGCAGGTAGGGGAGCATCCTGTCGGTAGAAAAGAACATAAGAACCCGTTCCGGGTGTTTAATGGCATCTTTGCCTATTTCCCTGGTGAAGATGGTGAAATCCTCGCTATTGATTTTCTGAGTGGTAATGGTATTCAGTTCAAGAGAAGGCCATACGGGGGTGGCGATTTTTACTGATGATTTCGCGTCTGTTTCCTCATCCATTTTGTCAATATTGCTCCACCGGTAAAGCCTGGCGCCTTTAAGCTTTTTTTTCCATTGCTGGCAGGCGAGCAGATTCAAATTTTCATTCTTGGTTATGGCCAGGATGTTCCCAACGCCGTACAGTTCCGGGTAATCATCGGGGTCGATAGTGAGGGCGTTTGCCGAAAGCGCGGTGAACCCTTCCTGGCGCGCTACTTTTACCGAATGAAGATTGGTGTCGATTACGGTAACGGGAAATCCCCGCTTCCGGATAAATTCCGCCGCTGCCAGCGCCACAGGGTGAGCGCCAATAATGAGCCAGCCCCGGTGCTCCGGCTCCAGGACTTTCAGGAGCCTGCCCACGGGCTTGGCGGTAAATCCCTGGAAAATAACCGTACCCACAATCACGGAATAGGTGAATGCTTCCAGGAAGCTATAGATATCTTTGTATTCATCACCGCCGAATTCCTTAATGTTAAGAGCGAATAATGATGCCATGGAGGCGGCAACAATTCCCCGGGGAGCTATCCAGCTGAGGAACAGTTTTTCCTTAAAAGAAAATCGTTTGCCATAGGTAGAGACCAGGATATTTATGGGGCGAACAAGGAACATTATAATGCCGATAGCAATGAGAAGATGAGTTATTTTGTATTTCCCGAATGATTCAATGTCCAGGTTCGCGGCCAACAGCATAAAAAGAAGCCCAATTAACAGTTCAATAAGCTGGGCCTTGTATACTTTTATGTTGTCGAGAAGGGGGGTTTTAATATATCCCACAACAAAACCGGCAATCGTAACACTCATGAGACCGCTTTCTACAACCAGAACATCAGAGATGGTAAAAAGGGCAAGCGCGTAGGAAAGGATAAATACATTAAGGTGTTCATCGGAAAGCCATTGTTTTCTGATAATATAAATAAGAAGGAGCCCGCTGAAAATTCCAATCGATATGCCCGTGGAAATCCTCAAAAGAAAAGTCGTTAGAGCATTGTGCCCGATTATCCACTCATACATAAGCAGGCTGATAAAAACACCGATGGGGTCAATAAGAACTCCTTCCCAGTGAAGAAAGCTATGGATCTTTTTTTGAACTCCAATCCGTTTCAGTAAAGGGCCAATAACCGTGGGACCCGTAACAATTACCAGGCTCCCTGCCAGCAGGGCAAAGGGCCAGGTGAAATTAAAGTGCCACATGAAGCCAAAGAGAAATTTTATGGTAATTGACGATAAAAGCCAGGTTATAATTACTCCCCAGGTAAGAGCTCGCCGTATCTCACGGGATACTTCCCGGTAGCCCTTTACGTCAAGAGTAAGCCCTCCTTCGAAAAGGATGAGCGCTACGGATAGTTTGATTATTATTGTTAATCCTTCCCCAAGAGACTTTGGGTCGAGCAGCCCCACTCCCAGGATGCTGGGGCCCAGAAAAATGCCTCCAAGTAAGAGTATTACAATAGCTGAGACTTTTATCCGGTTGGATATAATAATAAAAACTATCCCAAAAAAGAGCGCGCTGACAAATGTAACAATGCCTGTGTGAATTCCCATTGCTAATACACCGCTAAATAGTTATGGTCGCAATAATTAAATAACATACTATAATTCGTTATCATAAATATAGGAATTGTCAAGCAATAATCGTGCTTGAATCCGGGTCTAAGCCCTCTGTGCTCTTTTCGCCCGGACGGATTTTATTAATATTTTTAATTGACAAAAACGCTTGAGATTGTATACTAAAATCAGTTAATTTTCGGCTTTTTGATTTTTTTTAAGTCAAGAAGCCTGTTTAAAATTTATATAAAATGGTTGTCGCAGACATGAAAATTAAAATTAAAAAAATTATAATTCCGGTGCTCCTCATTCTGCTTTTTGGCTCCGGGGTTCTTTTTTCGGAAGTCAAGTATACGTATAAAAGAACCAAACGTGTTGTGGCCATGCTTGAGGCTGCTGTCAAAGAGATTGAGAAAAAAGGAAAAAAAGCTTTTCCCCAATTCAGGAAAAAGGGCAGCAAGTGGTACCAGGGAGAAATGTATCTTTTTATCTATACGATTGAAGGCGTAAATATATTTCATCCTGTTCAGAAACACCTGGAAGGAAAAAACCTGTTTAACCTGAAGGATATCAATGGCCGTCCATTGATCCAGCACCTCATCTGGAAATCGGAAAGAGGCGGCGGCTGGGTTCATTATATGTGGACTCGTCCCGGTGAATTTATTCCTACCTGGAAAAGCGGGTATGTTAAAAAAGCTGTTACCCCGGGCGGTTTGGAATGTTTTGTGGGTACCGGGGTTTACAATATCCGAACGGAAAAGCAGTTTATTATCGAAATGGTTGATGATGCTGTTGACCTCATAAAAAAAGACGGGAAAGATGCGTTTAAGCAATTCAGGGACGATTCCAGTCCCTACGCGTTCCGGGATTCCTATATTTTTGTGTTCAAAGATGACGGTACTGCCGTTGTTGACCCGGCTTTTCCCTCTCTCGAAGGAAGAAGCCTTTTGAAATATAAAATTATTCGTAGAATGATAGATCGAATCAAGGGAAAAGATCATGCCTGGGTCTCCTATTTGCGGCCCAAACCCGGTGACGTGAAACCGTCAAAAAAACTGGCCTATTTGCGCGCAGTTAAGATCGGGGGTACCCGGTATATTGTAGGTTCCGATTTTTTCCCGGCTAAACCAATCTGGATGAGGTAGAATATGTCAATATCTTCAAATTTAATTTTTGGTGTCGATGATAAGCCTCCTTTCTTGACATCTCTATTTTCCGGGCTTCAGCATACGTTTGTAATGTCCAGTACCCTTATACTTCCTGTTGCTATTATAAGCGAGATCGGGGGGACTCCTTTACAGATCAGGAGCGTTGTTAGTTTTTCAATGATTGCGGCAGGATTTGTCACGATTCTTCAGTCGTTTCGCGGGCCTGTTGGAGCGGGTTATCTCTGCCCCTATTTGGCCGGTGTGCCCTATTTTTCTGCGGCCATGAATGCCGCGTGGCTCGGTGGGATGCCCCTCATGGCCGGGATGTTTCTTGTTTCCGGTCTTTTTGAATCGGTCTTTTCCAGGCTCGTAACCCGGCTGCGGTTCCTGTTTCCTGTTGAGGTTACGGGTGTTGTGGTTATGATGGTTGGGATCGCTCTTATTCCCCTTGGGGTGTCGAATTTTCTCGGTATTGAAACCGATGAAGCTCTTTTTGAGATGGCCGATCTTCTTGTGGGTTTTATCACCATTGCTGTTATGATCGGTCTTAATACATGGGCATCGGGGAACTTGCGTGTTTATTGCGTCTTTATTGGCATGATATTGGGATATATTCTTGCCTATTTTTTTGGCATTATGACACCTCTTGATATTGAAGAAGTTCTCAGCGCCGATTTTTTTGCCTTTCCCAGGATTATTCATGGCGGATGGAGTTTTAATTCCTCTCTCTTGATTCCTTTTATTATTGCCGCCCTCTGTACCAACCTGAAGGGAATTGGTGATATCATTACCTGTCAGAAAATTAATGACGATAACTGGAAACAGCCCGGGATGAGGAGTATTGCCAATGGTCTCCTGGCCGGCGGCCTGGGTACTATTCTGGCCGGTGTTCTTGGCGGCCAGGGAGTGAGCACTTCCTCCAGTAATATTGGTGTTTCCGCTGCTACGGGAACTACGAGCCGCAGGATCGGTGTTGTGGCCGGGGGGCTTTTTATCGCCTTTGCCTGCTTTCCCAAGATCGCGGCTATATTTGCCATTATGCCGAAACCGGTTATGGGCGCGGTTCTTATCTTTGTTACCTGCTATATGATCATTGCCGGTATCCAGATCCTCATGTCGGTTGAGCTCGATATTCAGAAGATCTTTATTGTGGGTACCGCTATTACTTTCGGATTGAGTGCCGACATTTTGCCGGATCTCTATAACTATATCCCTGCGGGACTCAAGCCGTTTTTTAGCTCGTCCCTGACGCTTTCTACGGTCCTGGCCATTACCATGACCCAGATTTTTAAGATCGGGGATTTTATTAAGTCGAAATTAACTAGAAGCGATAGCGTGTAAGAGATACTGCTGCCGCAGCAAGTGTTTGCTGCGGCAGCAGTATTATCTATATCACTTTTTTTAGTGTCCGGAGAACTTTGCTCCAAAAGATTCTTTCATATGTTGTTCCTTTCCAATATCGTTCCCCGTTACTTCTGTTTCCGTATCCATTCTATAAACCGGCCGATTTTCGGTTCCGCAGCCAGTATTTCCAGGGTATTATAATATCGCCCTAAATCTTTTTCCGTGAATGTTTCATGGATGTGGCGGTGGCATTTTGAGCACAGGTCTATTCCCCGTGTTTTCATATCTGCCACAGTAAAGTTCTTTTTAAACCATTTATTCCGGTGACAGGTCCGGGGAATCAAATGATGAAACGTAAGCTTCCGCTCCCTGCCGCACATGCCGCATATTCCTGTATGTTCTTGCCCCATAATATTACCAAAATAATCATTTTGATACGCTTTGTCAACATGCTCGCATAATTTCGTCTGGAACAGGCGCAGCTGGCGCCGCGTCCCCTCCTTTTTGAACAGTTTGAAACTTTAAGCTTCTTTTACTTGACGCAATCAAATTAATTGTATATATTTAAAACAGGTATATATATAAAATAAGCATATCCCGTCCTGTATAGCTGTGTAAAACATAAATTTTGTATAGTTTTTTAATGGAGACAGACAATGAGTAATGAAGAAAACCTTCCCGGTGGCGGCGATGAGCCTGTAAAAAGTAACCTGAAAGAAAAAACTCCGGATATTCAGGAGAAAAAGAAAAAAAAGCCGGCGGCTCAGAAAGACCCGGCTGTTGAATATATGATGTCTCTTCAGAAGACTGTGGGCAACCAGGAAGCGACCGATTCCCTGGGTATTCAGCCCAGGCTGAAGGTTGGGGACGCCAATGATATTTACGAAAAAGAAGCCGACCGGGTCGCGGACCAGGTCGTTAACATGAGCGAGGCCGATGTGCAGACAAAGTCCGGCACCCATATGGTTCAGGCTGCCGGATCTCCTGAAGGAACGACTGTTTCTCCGGAAGTTGAATCCGGAATTAAGAACCTTAAAGGCTCCGGAAGCCCCTTAAACAAGAGTACCCGGGGCTTTTATGAAAAACGCCTCAATTCCTACCTCGATAAAGTCCGGGTCCATACCGGTCCCAAAGCCGATAAACTTGCCAAAGCCGTAAACGCCAGGGCCTTTACCTCGGGACATGATATTGTTTTCGCGAATAAAGAATTTAATCCCGATTCCAAAGAAGGTAAGAAACTGCTTGCTCATGAGCTGACGCATGTTGTTCAGCAGAAAGGCAAAGGCGGTTCCAAAATCAGCAGGAAATCCAACAACACCGGGAGCCAGGGCCTTACTTCGTACCAGGTTCGTAGAGCACAGCTGTATAATGAAGGCAAGCTGTCGGAAGAACAGATCGACAGTCTCAGGGCTTTCCTGGAATTGCCCCTTGAGGGCAGAATTGATGCCGACTTCATTAATGCTGTTCTTAAATGGCAGCAAGGGAAAAATATCACCAGCGATGGCAAGGTTACTGCCGCTACCATGAATAATTTTAAGAATCACGGCTATAATGAACCGCTGTCGGAAGCGCAAATTGAGGAAGCTGTTTCGTATAATTCCAAAAATTTATCGGAAAGCCAGGTTGGTGATATCCGGCAATTCCTGGACCTGCCCAAAGGCGGGGTCGATTCGGCTTTTGTTGGCGGTGTTGCCCTGTGGCAGGGCGGGAATAAATTGACCGCCAGCGGCATGGTTGAGTCCGGCACTATGGGGAAGCTGGAATCGAACGGTGCCATTCAGGGTGAAGATCTTCAAGAGAAGGTTAACCGGAATAAAGAAGAAGTGAATGTTATTCTTGATGATTTTCAGCAAACTCTTGAAGCGGTCTATGCCGACTCGTATGAAGATATCCGGGATCGTGATGAGCAGGCCGCTGTTGAACACCTGTTAAACAATATGAAAGAACGAGGAGCGTACTCCAGCCTGGAAAACGCGCTGGCGCGGCTGGGTATTCCCATGCCGCGAAAAACCGAGTATAATATTAATGGACAGGTCTATGATGCCGAACACACTGGTTCGGAACAGGGGGTTCCCCGGAAAGTCCGGACCAGCGACGCGAGTTATTTCGAAACGCTTGCGGCCAATGAAGAAACTGTTGCCCGGAACCGGAAGCCGCTTGTTGAGGCTGTTTCCTGGGAAAACGCAAAGCCCGGCTATAAAGAAAATATTACGGTTTTTGGCGTGAGCTCCGCAGGTGTTCTTTTTGATGAAAGTGAAAGAGGCGTTATTAAAGAATACCCTGTTGAACTGGAACTGAAAGATAACCCTGAATCGGTTGAAACCATTCCGCATAAACTGACTACGTATAAAGACGCCCAACACCTGTATAACGATCTTGGAAAAATGATGAGTAACCAGAAATCGAGTTTTATGCCCGAAGCCTTTGAGCAGCGTTTTGGCCCGGTTTTCGCGAGCCACACTGCCGAATGGGATAAACACCTGGAAGCTATTGACGATAAACGGGTTAAATGCGGTCTTCGTGAAAAGGAAAATTTGAGCTGGGATGCTGTTGAAATGATCCTGAAGGATATTCAAACTGCCAACACCCTGGGGATTTCCGCTTTTGGCGCGTTCCTTCGGTCTATTGAACCCGATCCCGATCCCGATCAAATCGCGGGGATGCTTTCTGAGTGGTCCGGCGCGGAGCAGGGCATTAGCGGCCAGGTCAGGGAAAAAGCGAATAAACTGCTGAATGCCTATTTTCAGAATGGTGTTGACCATAAAGACGCGGCGCAGCTGGTTGATCTTCTCTGGAATGCCGGGGATAAGAATAACGCTGCTCTACAGGAGTTCGACAAGAAGGTTCAGGAGTTTAACGATTTATATCATTCCTCAAAAGAAGAAGAAAGCCTTATGCGTAAGATCGCGGATGAGGGTTTTGAAACAGGGATGCCCGAAGAATATAAAAAGCTCTGGGAAGTCTATACCCATTCCAAAGACCGTCCCGGTACAAAGCCCGGTGACCCGGTGAACGAGGATATGGTTGATGATTTTAAAAACCTGCTTGAGTCTATTGAAAGTGTCTGCGCTGTTACGGGTGATAAATCCTATGTTACCCAATCGCATTACGACGCCCTGGAACAGACGAAAGATCTTGTTATTAAAAACGATGATGAACTGAAGGCGTATAATAATTTCCATGTTGAGAACCGCGGATATCCTGTCCATTTTGGTGTTGAACCGGGGTGTGAGATTGGCGGCATTCAGGGCGCGAGATCCTTATGGGATTTTATGGCCTCTGCCATGAAGGCTTCCGGTACTGCGGAGATTCCTTCGCCAAATACCGCGGTGACTGAATATTTTAGACGCAATAGAGGGCTTGTTGAGTTTTATTTGCAGCAGCGGGTTAAAGCGCATGAGGCCGAAGCTTCGAGCGGCATTACAGATGAAGCTAAAAATTTATTTAAAAGTGATATTAAGATCGATGATAATTTCTTTTCCCGGGAACTTCAGTCCCCGGAGTTCAAACGCTGGCTCATGGAAAACAACAACCGGGGCGCGCTCTGGGTATTGATCTATGGTACCAGGGGTACCCGGAAACTGGAAACGGTTGAGTAAAATCTACGTCCCGTAAAACGGGATTGTTGGCAAGTATAATTTAGTTTTTTGAGAGTGCGGACCCGGGTCTTCGGCTCCGCTCAGACACCGGGAAGAATAGATCAGAAACTGTGTCGATACCGGGGTCTGTTTTGTGAAGATGCTCCGGAAAAGGGTTTGGTTCTGAGAGACGTTGCAGTGCAACGCCTTTACTGGCTGGTTTCTGGCCAGGGCTATGGAGACTCTGAGGAGGGATGCGACCCCTGCGAGGGGATTCGGTACGCGTACACGGTGTTTATTTGGGGTTTAACCCCTCCGTGG
>JAAENB010000383.1 GCA_024224995.1 bacterium
AACAGAGCCTGTTCCCGGAAGATGTTATCCGGGGTTATGCTCTGTTGCCCTATAGGGTTAAAACCCCGGGCTAAAATGGACTCATTTCCAAAACTCTTGCGCCCCCCCCGGGGTTGGGGCCGATAGAAATGGACTCCGGTATATAAACAGTTTCTTCCGTATTTTTTCCCCGTTCGACGGGGTCCGCACTCTCAAGAAACTCTTTTTGAATAGGGGGTCTGTTTTGAGACGTTGCAGTGCAACGCCTTTACTGGCTGGTTTCAGGCCAGGGCTATGGAGATTCCGGGAAGGGTGTGCGACTCCTGCGAGAGCAGCGACCCCAAAGGGGGCGTAAGAGTTTTTGAAAATGAGCCCATTTTAGCCCGGGGTTTTAACCCTATAGGGCAGCAGAGCAGAACCCCCGATAATATCTTCGAGAACAGGCTCTGTTTCTAAATTAGTTTCCCCGGGAGATTGGTATTTCTCATAACGTGGGCCTTCCAGCCCCTCGTTATGATGAAGGAAGCCCCTATTTAAATTCTAGTCTCTTAAGAGTGCGAACCCTGCGGAGCAGGGAAAAAATATGGAATTTTTAAATTAAAAATACGATTTCCAGCCCGAGTCTTTAAAAATCTCTTTCGCTTTACTCAAAAAATTCTTCCCGGATGCCTTAGAATTCGTCATTTTAGACAATTTTCCTCTGTACAAATAGCGTCCTTGCCGCAGCAAGGGTTTGAGTCTCTTTGAATAATGCTTCTGCGCTTCATCAAAAAGTCCTCCAAGCGATAATTCAGATATAACCTCAAGATCTCCCATATACTTTATTTCACCCGGCTTTACTTCAAAACAGGTCGCTTGTATTGTTTTTTTATCAAAAAAAGTCACAAACTGTTTCCCATTGTTTGCGTAGCTTGAAGCTACAGCAACATACGTGCCGGGCTCGGCATTTATCAAATAAGCATACCTACCGCTGATATGATTGGTCGCCTTCACTTGTAAACCGCGAAATACCTGTTCCTTATTGTCAACCTTTACGAAATATACTCTGAGTGCCACATGTCCCGGATTGTTGAAAATAGAACGAGATGATCTCGTTCTAACAGAAACTCCAACTATGGAATTTTCTTTTTTGTCCGGATTTCTTAAATTTTCAGGCAGGCCAAAACAGCCGCCTAAAAAACACGCGAAAATTCCAATAGAAATTATTTTTTTCACCAAAAAACCTCCGGGTATAAACCGCTGATATACCAGCACAAACGTCAAGAAAAATAATCCGATTCTATTGTAATAAATTGCTATTGACATCTAATTATTTTCTTATATACTTTCAAATATCTACCCATTATTTAAACAAAGGAAATACCTATGGGATACATTACACGATTTCTAATAGAGCGCCCCCTTTTAACAAATATCATACTGGTATTAATAATAATCCTGGCCATAGCGTCAATGTCTCGAATAAAAAGACAGGGCATGCCCAGGGTCGACCTCGGTAGAATGGATATTACTACAATCTTCCCCGGAGCTTCTCCTGAGGACGTGGAACTGAATGTTACGGTAAAACTTGAAGAAGCCTTAAAAGGCGTAATTGGAATAGATAAATATATTTCCCGGTCCATGGAAAGCATCTCCTATATCCAGGTTATTATTGATCCCGACGCCGAAGACCGGGAGCTTATTAAGGCCGAGATCCGAAGAGCCATAGAAGGGGTGAGCGACCTGCCCGATGAGATTAAAGATAAACCCGCAATATACGATATTAAAATAGATAACCGCCCGGTTTATGAAATAGCCCTGGCTCTGCCTCAAAACGAAAGAGAATTATTTTTTCACGCCAAACAATTAAAGAAGAAACTCCTGGATCTTAATTTTGTTTCCTATGTTGAAGAAAGCGGCATCCGGGACCGTGAAATAAAAATTCTCCTGGACCGGAAAAAAATGGCTCAAAAAGAAGTCTCCTTTGATGAAGTCATTCAGGCAATCAGGTTAAATAAGCTCAGGGTCAGCGGCGGCAGCCTTGAATCCTATACCAGTGAAAAAGGAATCGTTACCCTTTCGGAATTCTCAAAACCCGAAGAGGTGGGCAACATTATAGTTGTTTCAAACTTTGTTGGCCACAAGATCAGGATCAAAGACGTGGGCCGGGTCATTGACGATTTTGAGAAAAAAGACATGATTATTAATTATAACGGAAAACATGGTGTCTCTCTCTGGATCGCGAAAAAAGGGCCTGTTGATGTTATCAAAGCTGTCGATAAAATTAAGAGCGTTATTGAAAAATATAAAAAAGAGCTGGCTCCAAAAGAGATGGAGTTTTATTCCACCTGGGACGATTCTATTGAAACAAAAAACCGCCTCTCGATACTTTACAGCAATGCCGCACTTGGCTTTGTCCTTGTAATTATTGTTCTCTTTCTTTTCCTCGATCCCAAAATTGCATTCTGGACTGCTGCGGGGATCCCGCTTTCCATTGCCATTACCATGATTGCCCTTCCAATTTTTGGTATCACTATCAACAGTATTTCCATCATGGGTATGGTCGTTGTTCTTGGCATGCTTGTTGATGACGCGATTATTGTTGCCGAAAGTATTTTCCGCGCCAGGGAACAGGGGCAGGGTAAAAAAGAAGCCGCCCTTAATGGACTCCGGAGAGTGGTAAAACCTGTTCTTGGTACCATTATTACCACAATGATCGCGTTTATTCCTATTTATTTCATTCCCGGTATTGTTGGCGATTTTTCAGTGGAAATCCCCACGATTGTTATTATCATGCTCGCGGCCAGTTTTATTGAAGCGACTACAATCCTGCCCGCTCATCTTGGGTTTGAGAAAAAAGGAAAACCGGAAAAAATGCGTCGCGCTCCTGTTGGCGGAAAACTTTTCATTACCCTGGAAGCCCTTTATGACCGTCTTTTAAACTGGTCCCTTAAGCATAAATATAAAACCCTGCTCTTTTTTCTTCTCTTCCTTATAATTGGCTCCGGTTTCGCTGCCTGGAAAACAAAGGTTAATATGTTTCCCAATGATCACTCATCCAAAATGTGGATTATGGCGGAAGTTCCCAAAGGCAGATCTCTTGACTATACCTACCGGACTTCAAAAAAAGCAGAAACGGCCATTAAGAATATTCCGGGCGATATTGTCCTCTCATATAAAACAGAAGTGGGCGCGGAATACGATCCCGGCACGGACTCTTTTCACAAAGTTTCAACCAGCTTCCTCATTACCCTTATTCTTGTTCCCGCTACAGACCGGGAGATGACTGCTGTACAGGTGGAAAATTTCTTACGCGATGAAATGAAAAAGATCGATACGAAAAAGGATATCAAACTTAACTTTTTCATATGGGGCGGCGGCCCGCCCGTAGGGCAGCCTCTTGAAATACAGGTTCTTGGCTTAGATAATGAAGATAGATTAAAAATCGTTAATGACATACGCGGTGAATTAAAAAAGATGGGCCTGGCGAATATCACCAGCAACAACCGGCCGGGCAAAAAAGAGCTCCGCCTCCTGCCCGATTATGATACCATCGCGGCTGCCCAGTTAAACGTTGCCGGGATCGCGCGCACTATCCGGACCGCGTTTGACGGCACAGTGGTTACCCACCTTCAAACGCCGGAAGAACGTGTCCCTTTCAGGGTCATTCTCGATGAAAGCTCCGGAAATTTTAAAAACCCGCTTAAGGACCTTCATGTGCGGAATAACCTGGGGAACCTGGTTCCTTTAAAAAAACTCGTAAGGCGGGTAGAAGGTCAATCTCCTGAAGGATATTATCATTACAATTCATATCGTTCCACCAGGATTTCCGCCACACTGGATCCGAAAAACAAAAAAATTACTCTTAAAGAGGCGTATAATAGGTTACAAGAAAAGTATAAAGACTTTGAAAAAGAATACCCCGGGTTTAAGTTAATGCTCGGCGGCGAAGCGGAAAAAGGTGAAAAGTTTATGCGGCATATTCTTATGGCAATTGGGATTGCTATTATTACCATATACCTTCTTCTTGTTGTTCAATTCAATTCTTTTATACAGCCTGCCATGGTTATTCTGGCTATTCCTTTTGGTGTTGTTGGCATCTCCATTGCCTTTGGTCTCCAGGGAATTGAACTTTCCATGATGTCTCTTATTGGGATACTGGGGTTTACCGGTGTTGTTATTAACGACTCCCTCATTATGGTCGATTTCATCAACCGGCTCCAGCGCAAAGAACTCGATCCGGGCGAGGTGACAACAAAAGAAGAGGCAGAAGAAGAAACCGATGAAGAGACAGAGAATATAGACGGTATGGAGCTCTTAAAAAAACAAAAGGAAAAATTTAACCGCCTCGTTGTTACGGGGGCAAAAATTCGACTCCGCCCTATTGTCCTTACCACCGTTACCACTGTCGTGGGACTGGTCCCAACCGCTTACGGGCTCATTGGCGGTTTTGATTCCTTCGTATCACCGCTGGTTATGGCCATGACCTGGGGACTCCTTGTTGGTACTACGTCAGTGCTGATTATTATTCCCGTGTTTTACGCGGTGTTTAACGATATTAAGCGGCTCTTTATTCGATGAGCCTCGACCCCTGCCCCCTATATTTATCCTTGACTTTTCCCTCCAATAAGATATTATTCTTATTATAGCGAAATCATGCAAAACAAGGAAAATAATGAAAATACTGGTTGTAGATGACAGCCCCACAGTGCGGGCTGCAATCCGGAAAGAACTGCGAAATGAAGGTTACGAGGTTGTTGAGGCAGAGAATGGGACAACAGCATTGGAGCTGGCAAAAAAAATACATCCTGAACTTATAACTCTGGACCTGGAAATGCCCAAGATGAATGGATTTGAAACATGCAAACAATTTCATGACCAGGGCATGGCAGATGTACCGTTAATTTTTATTACCAATCAAGATAATCTCGAAGACAGGGCAAAAGGATTTGAATACGGCGCGATGGATTATATTGGCAAGCCTTTTGCGAAAGGGGAGATCCGGAACGCGGTGAATCAAATACTTAAGCCGGAAAAAAAGCTAAAAGGTTTGACTGCCCTTATTGTGGATGATGACAATATAACAAGATTGGTATTAAAAAAAACCCTGGAAAGAGAAGGGTTAACCGTCATCGAAGCCAATGACGGAACCCTGGCTTATGAGGTCATGAAAAAACAAATGGATGAAATTGATATTATTATAAGCGATCTCATGATGCCGCAAATGAATGGAGACCAGCTCTGCAAAAAAATCCGGCGGGAACTGAACCAGCATGATATTCCGGTTATTTTTCTAACTGCCAAATCGGACCGGTCCGAACTTCTTTTTTTATTTAAGGCAGGAGGAACTGATTACATAATAAAACCCTTTGTTAAAGAGGAACTTCTGGCAAGAATTACCGTGCATCTGGAAAAAAACAAATTAAATAAGAGTCTGCGGAAAACTACTGATTTGCTCAATTTCGCGAATGAAGAAATTAGACAATTGTCAATTACCGATGTGCTTACCAGCTGTTTTAACAGCCATTATTTACTGGAACAACTGGAAAAAGAAATAAACAGAGCCGCACGGTATAACCGTTTTTTTTCCATGCTTCTATGCGATATTGACCATTTCAAATCCATTAATGACACATACGGCCACCAGGCCGGAGATATTATTCTGGAATCATTTGCTCACTGTCTGCGCGGAGAATTGAGGGAAAAGCTGGATTGGATTGCCAGGCATGGAGGCGAGGGATTCATGATAATTCTGCCGGAAACAGATATGAAAGGACTCAAAGCTTTCGCGGAAAGACTGCGTGCTGTTGTAACTGAAAGAAAAATTCAAATAAACAATAAAGATATATATATAACTGCCGGCTTTGGCGGCACCAGTATTGACTCCAAAACTCCTGAAAAAAACCTCACCGTTACAAAACTGATTAATTTCGCAGATGAGCTGCTTCATCAATCAAAGAAAAAAGGCCGAAACAGTATTACTATCAGTAAGCCCGGTTAAAAAGCTTCTTTAATAAGAAGATAAAAATTAGGATTCAGCTCAGTATCAAAACCAATATCAATCCGTATATTAATATGCTCATCCCTGTCGGCATTAAATCTTAAACCGGTTCCAAAATCCGCTTTTATGCTCTTCAACCGGAACTCATCAAGTGCCGGTGCTACCTGCCCCACACTCCCAAAGAAAACACCGCCAAAACGCCAGATTATGGGAAACCGGTATTCTGCCTGGGCTGCCATATAATTTTTATCCTGGTATCTTCCATATCGATATCCTCTCATGACGAATTTTCCTCCCATTTTTGCCATACTCTCAAAAGGAACAGTTCCCGCATTAAAAACCATATAGGTTTGCACGCCAATAACATGATCTCCCGTAAGATGGAAAAAATACCGGCAGTTAATTAATGTCGAAAAAAAGTTATATTCACTGCCGAACTCTTTCCGGTTCAAACCGGTTTTCATTTCCAGCCAGAATCCCTTATGCGGATAAAATGAACTGTCCCTTGTATCCCAATTTATATGAAAACCAATACCCGACACAATAGTACCATCACTTCCGGGAATAGAGTTCCCCGCAAGAATTCCGTTTTCCGTACGTTCTTTCATTGCCCTATAGGTAAACCCGTACAGGGGGCCAATGTATAACTGTTTATACACCTCCCACATAAAACTGCCCTTAATATAAAATCCCGTTGTAGAGTATTCTTCTTCAAAAGAATCCTTCGCGTTTGGGCCAAGTCCCCAGAAGAGATCGGGCCAGCGGCTGAATTCTCCTTCAAGAAAAAGCTTCATTTTATCACCATTGTAATAGCGTTCAGTGTTCATTCCTACCGATGCCTGGTGGAGCTGCGAATAAGCGGCATACACTGATATTTCATCGGGCTTTTGCCCCGGGTTTTCAGGGTATGGGTTGTTGTAATAGACCACTGCCCCGGCTGCCATAAACTTTGTATCGGGCGTGTACATGGGTATGGCTATGGGCACGATTCCCCAATGATCTTTTTTTTCATCTGAGAGATCATTTTCCTGAGCTCCTGCGCCGGTTAAAGACGCGAAGATCATTAAAAATAATATTATTTTTGCATACATTTTTATTTTCATTATTAAACTCCAATTTTGTTATTAACTTTTACCGAGTACAACAGGGGAATAAAACCCAGGGTTACAAAGGTGGCAAAAACAAGCCCCCATGCCATTGTCAGTACCATGGGACGCAGCGCTGGGAAATCCCCTCCTATGCCGTAGGCTGTGGGCAGCAGCCCGGCAAAGGTCGTAAGAGTAGTAAGGATCACGGGCCGGAACCGTTCCGCCGCGCCTTGCGCTATAACCTTCGCACTGACTCCTTCTCTTCCGCAGCGGTCATTAAGATGGCTGATCATCACGATAGTGTCATTCACCACCACTCCCATGAGTCCCAAAAACCCCAGAAGAGCGATCAATGTCATGGGCTGCCCGTGGATCATTAGAGTAGCGCAGACCCCGGCAAAGGCAAAAGGAATAATTGCCATAATAAAAAAAGGCTGTAAATATGAATTAAAAACAACTACAAGGATAAAAAAGATGCTTATGAAAGCGACAATAAGCGCGTAATAAAATCCCCTTAATCCTGAAGAGCTTTCCTCTTCCTGGCCTCCCAGCTCCATGCGTAAACCCGGTTCCGCAGCAACCCGCTTCTCAAATTTTTCCCGTACTCGAATGTTGACTTCTCTTGAAATAATTACCCTGTTATCGACATCTGCTGAAAGGGTTACGGACCGCTTGCCATTATTATGGCGTATCATCGCGCTGCCCGGTTCCATAGTGAGGCGGGCAAAGTGTTTTAAAAAGACCAGTTTGTTTTCTCTGTTGGCTACAGGAAGGTTGAGAATATTTTCGGGGCTAAACTTTTTCCCGTTCTTTATTCTCACCCGGTACGATATTTCTTCCCCGTCTTTTTGTATGGACGTTACTACAAAACCGTCAAAGGCAGTTCTTACTGATTGAGCCACAGCATAGGCGCTAATTCCCATCTGCGCCATTTTTTTATATTGCAGCCGCAACTGCAATTCTTCTTTTCCCCGCATGCTGCTTGTTTCAATTCCGCGAACACCCTTTATCTCTTTTAAAAAAGCCAGGGTTTCTTTTTCTATTAAATTACGGCTCGCTTCATTATTGCCGGTATATATAACTTCAACCGCTTTTCCCGTATCAAGAGCGCCAAGCGGTTCTATGCTTAAACGGTGGAATCCCTGTTGCTTTTTCAGCTCCTCAAATTTCGGTTTCATAGTATCCATTATTTCTTCTGAGCTTATATCACGATTTTCCGCCGGTTCCAGGTAAACCGAAGTCATTGCCCAATTGCTGCGGCGGCCGGCGCTTATCACATCACGGTCATGATGCCCTATTTGTGTGCTGAATCCTTTCAGCACTTCCGGGGAAATTGTTTCGCGAAGTATTTCCTCAACGGGTTCTATCATCATCGCTGTTCTCTCCAATGAAGTTCCGGGCCGTGCTTCAATGACAATATTGAAAAAATCCCTGTCTTCCTGCTGGTTAAGAACGAACTTAAGAGAAAAGACTGCTGCCGTGATTATGAGAACCGCCAGGAGAACATATCCTGCCATAACCTTTTTCCGGTTCCGTATGGATATAAGCAGTATCCCGGTATACCATTTTCTTACGGACACAAACCATCCGGCTTTTTCAGGTTTGCTCTCGGGCGGTGCCGCGTTTTTTAAATGAGCCGGTATAAAAAGTATCGCTTCCAGCAATGAAAATCCCAGGATCAGGGTTACTACGACAGGGATATCGACAATAAATTTCCCCATGATTCCTGGGATAAAAAAAAGCGGTAAAAAGGCTATAATGGTTGTTAGTACCGCGGCGCAAATGGGCTTAAACATCTGAGCCGTTCCTTTTACGCAGGCGTCGATTGATGTCATCCCCTGCTGCTTTAACGCGTATATCTTTTCACTAATCACAATGGCGTCATCTACCACAATTCCCAGCACCAGGATCATGGCTCCCATAGCTACGGAATGAAGCGTAATTCCCATTGGCTGAAAAAGGATAAGGGCTCCAAGTATTGAAAAAGGTATCCCAAAAGCGGCCCAGAAAGCGCTGCGAAAATCGAAAAAAAGTACCAGCACCAAAAAGACCATAACAAACCCAATGAGTCCGTTTATTTTCAGAATATCAAATATCGCGCCGAGCCACTGCGAGGAATCATAAATAATATGGACTTCCACACTGGGGGGAAGATTCTTTTTAAATTGTCCTGTTTTTTTCCTGAGATCTTCTGCCAGGGTAATAGCATCGGCATTTTCCCGCGCTGCCGCAATAAGGGCTATTCCGGGTTTTCCGTTCCCTCGATATAAAAGTTCGGGCGGTTCAAAAGATTCGGAAATCGCGGCAATACTGTTGAGGGAGAGGGCGTACCCTTCATAGTTAGACCGGACGATTACCTTTTTTACATCCAGGGGATTATTATATTGCGCGAGAGTTAATATGTTTTTCTCCGCCACGAACGATTCTATGGTTCCGCCGCTCATGCGTATATTTCTATTTTTTATTGAAGCTATTATTTCACCAAACGATATGGACTGCTCTTTCATTTTTTTTATATCAACATTTATTGCTATTTCCCGTTTCCGGTATCCTATCTTAGTTATTTTACTAACGCCATTTACTTCTTTTAATATTGTTTCAAGCTCCCTGGCATAGGCCCGGAGTTCCAGTTCCGGAATATCTCCTGTTAACGCGATTTCCAGAATACGCTGCCCTCCTGAGCCCAGCTCTTCTATGAGCGGTTTTTCCGTAACCGCTTTTGGCAGGCCCGTAACTCGAAGCAGTGAGTCTTTTATGGCGTCTTTTGTTTTTTCCTCATCTCCGGCGTCGGTATTAACTTCGACAAAAATAATCGAAAGATTCTCCATTGACATGCTGGTTATTATATTAATATTCTCCACTTCAAGGAGCCGCTCTTCTATTTTATTCGTGACATTTATTTCAACATCTCCGGGAGAGGCTCCGGGGTACGATGCTGTTATTTTCATTATATCATACGATACCGCAGGATCTCCCTGGCGCTGCAATGACATGACCGAAAAGATTCCAATTACTATGATTAATAGAACAACCATATTTGTTATCCTGGGATGCTCTAAAAAATATTTTGATAATTTTAGCATAATATCCCTCCATATCATGATAAAATATTCAAATTTTGAGCCGCTGTCGTCTTACCCGATCGATTAAGACTTCTTTTTAAAATTTTATGCTGATAGTTCTCTGAAACGGGATGGCGTCATGCCTGTATTCTTTTTAAAACAGGCGTTAAAAGTGGCTTTGGAATTAAAACCGGCCTCATAAGCAAGTTCCAGTATTGAGGTTTTTCCTTTGCCCGGGTCCATGAGGTACTTTTTTACGGCTTCTACCCGGTAAAAATTGATAAAATCATAAAAACTTTGCTCCATTTTATCATTAATAAGCTGTGAGAGATTATGGCGGGATATGGATAGTTTTTCCGCAAGGCTGTCCAGGGTTAGAGCGGGATCTTTAAAGGATTCCCCGGTTTCCATGAGGTTTTTAAGCATAGTTCCGTATTTATCTGCTTCTTCATTGTCTAATAATGATTTTTCATACTTAACAGCCTGTTGTTCCGTATTTTCATCTTCCCTTGTTTCCGGCAGCAAAGAGATAAAAATTTCCGGCTGCCGCAGGCTGCGAAAGGCCAGAAGTATTATCAAAACAGAAACCGACAATGCTATAAGAAAATCAGAAGTTTTATTTGATAGAATGCTTGATGGTATCAGTGAAAGAACTAAAAACATTTGCGCGATCAGAAACATCGAGATTATCATAAACCTGGTCCAGGAGAGATATACCTTATCAATAGTTGAAAATACATTTTTTAGATTTTTCCGGTATTTTTTAAACAGCAGCCAGGAACTGAGAATATATGCGATAAAGTTCACCTGAACTGCTCCCCAGTAGATTATAAACCGCGCCGTCATTTCACCGTAGATCATATACTCGGCATTGATCTTCTCTTGAGCAGTGAGCATATATTCCGGCAAAAAATAAAGAAATCCCAATACTGAGGGGATAAAATGCGCAATATCCCTTTGCCGGAATTTATCTCCCGGTACTGTTGCAGCCCGGATATATAAATAAAAAACAGGCCCCACAAGCAGGTGGCAGGGCTTGCCTGTTAAAAAGAGATGCGGTACATAATAATATAGAGAGGTGGGATGGAGCACACTGTAGCTTATACTGAAACTTAGCAATAAGAAAAAAAACGCCAGTATACGGTTCGCTCTTCTGTTTCCCCGCTGGTAAGTGAAGATGACAATTGAGAGAAAAAGACCCAGTATTATCCCTATTGTGTTGAGAAAAGAAAGGATATCAAATGATACGTTCATGGAGTCTTTTTAATTTTTTTAATTATTTAGTCAAGATTATTCACTATTTTTTTTATTTATTAACCCTGGTTAATGCATCCCGTTCCCATATATGGTATTCTTTTAATATATTAAAGATATTAGTTATTATACGGAGGTATTTACATGAACGTTCTTATTATTAATTCAAGCCCCAGGGCAAAATCCGAAAGGTGCAGAACCGATCTTTTTCTCAATCCTCTTGTTGAGGGCATGAAAAGCGAAGGCGCGAACGTTGAAATCGCGTTTCTTAATGAAAAAGAGGTTAAACCCTGTTCCGGCTGTCTTTCCTGCTGGAGTCATTCTCAGGGGATCTGCCGCATTAAAGACGATATGACCAATGAGCTGCTGCCCAAATTTCTTAAATCGGACCTGGTGATTCTCGCTTCTCCTCTCTATTTTTTTAGTGTCACCAGTACCATGAAAGCCTTTATCGACAGAACCTTTTGCATTGGTTTGCCTTTTGTCCGTGTCAAGAACGGGAGACGGTATCATCCCCCGCGATATGACCACATGCCCAAAATCGTTCCTTTTTCCGTTTCCGGACTTCCGGAGCCGGAAGTGTTCGATCAATTATCAAGTTTAATGCAGTATATTTATGGCGAACTATTCCCGGGTATGCTGGCCGCGGAAATTTACCTGGCAGGGGCTGAATACCTGGCAGTTCCTCTTTATCATGAAACCATGAAAATAGTTCATTCCGCCCTGGAACAGGGAGGCAAAGAACTTATTCGGTCCGGGTCTATTTCTGTTGAAACCATGGAAAAAATTATCACTCCTGTTCCCAACCCGGAAATTATGGACAGTGTGATAAATGATATGTGGGAAACCTGTATTGAAAACAAGCTCACTCCCTATGAGCTGCAGGCTAAGGGAATCGCGCCCAGGGCAAGTTCTATCGACAGTTTTTTGGCTTTCCTGCGAATGGGATTTAACCCGGAAAAAGCCGCCAATGTTACGGCTTCTTTCCAGTTTAACTTTAACGGGTCCATGAATGAATCCTGCTTTTTTAATATCAGCAATGGAGTTCTCTCTACAGGAAAAGGAAAAACCCCTGATCCGGGTGTAACAGTAAACACGCCCTTTGACACCTGGCTCGATATTTCTTCGGGCAAGGCCGATGGGCAGAAGCTCTTTATGGAAGGGAAATATTCTATTGAAGGGGATGGATCGCTGCTGATGAGTATGGGGAATTATTTTAGTTGAGAGCAGCTGCCCCTGCGAAACAGGGAAAAAATACGAAAGAAACTGCGGTGATACCGGGGTCTATTTCTGTCGGCCCCCCAACCCCCGGAGGGGGCGCAAGAGTTTTTGGAAAGGCAATATACCTTTTTGGGTTTAGAAACCTTTTTTCAGCATCTTCTTCCCCCTCGGGGGGGTAGGGGGGACTGGTGCCCCCACAGGGGGAT
>JAAENB010000384.1 GCA_024224995.1 bacterium
CGCCACCCCTTGAAAGCGACGTGACGTCACGTCGCTTTCAGAAAGAATCTTCGGCTGATTCTCCCCGGAACCTGTACAGAAACCGATCCATTTATATAAACAGTTTCTTCTATATATTTCCCTGCTTCGCTGGGTCAGTTGCTCTTTAAGAAACTAAAATTTGGTTGTTGTGCGCGGGCCTGGAAGTCTCGAGGCAATATGCCAGGGTAACGCCCCGGAGGGTCGTGATTATGTAGCTCGGGGTTTCAACCCCGTGTGGGCTTTCCCCGGAAGAAAGAGCGGAGTTAGCTGAACAACTTTTTTCCACTCTCGATCTGTCTTTTCAAAAGAAGAATGATGAATTATGGGCCCGGGAAGCTGAGAGCCGTATTGACGAACATGAACGTGGTGAGATTAAAACCGTTTCCGCGAAAGATGTTTTTGACAGGATTGCTGCAATGAAAAAAAAATTTCGGTAAATCTTAAACCGATCACCGATCACCCCCGCCCGGCAGGGCGACCGATAACCAACCCAGATCAGTCGACTTTTTCCCCCTCATCCCATTCAATGGTATTTTGCAGTTTTCCAAATTCGGAATAATATCTCCAGTCGCCGTCTTTTTTACCGTCTTCAAAGCTGCCTTTGCTTTTTGCCTGAGTAGAGGGATAGAATAGCTTTGCGAAACCGTTCATTTGCCCGTCTTCGTAGGGGACAGCAGCCTTACGCGCGCCGTTCTTAAAATATTCTCTGTAGGTGCCGGTGATTTTACTGTTTTCAAAAGTCATATCGGCTTTTTTTTGTTTCCCGGCTTTGTTGTAATAAAATACAGCCTTGCCGTTAACTTTGCCTTTTTTATAGGTGACAATGTTCCGGATATTACCGTTTTTATAAAAGCTCTTCCATTCGCCCGTAAGCTTGCCCCCGGTAATAATCCCTTCGTATTTGGGTTTGTTTTCGGAATAAAAAACAGTATGAGGCCCTTCTTTTTCAAGGTCTTCTTTTGGAAGTTCAATTTTAAAAACAAGGGCTTCATAATCGTCGTTGAACAGGTCATCGGCCGAAGCAATTTCGAGCTTGTCTTCCAGAGCGGCTTTGGAGTCGTGCTCGGCAAGGAGCGTGGTTTTGTAAACAGTGTCGTCTTCGCCAAGCATCTGAAAACCAATACGGGCAAAGCTGAGAATAAGGGCTTTGTTCTTTTTGAGGCTCAGCCGCTGTTTGGGTTTGCTTAAGGTATAGAGATTGGTATATATCTTGGGCATTTGAATAAAAATGTTGATATTCGCTTCGTCATCGAATTTGTCTTTAAAATCCATAAAGGTTTTTTTGCGGGCAAGCGTATTTTTAGAAATATAATCATCGATCATTTTTTTAAGCATGGCTTCGGAATTGGAAAAAACAACATAATCACCGATATATGTAAAATAGGGTTTTTCCAGTTTTCGAAAGAGACTGCCAAAGAGCAGCTTAAGAAAACCGTGCAGGTTGAGATAATTGATCCGGTAGTTTTTGTAGGTAACAATATCGAACCGTAAGGGGGTGGTTTTTTTTATCTGTTCCGTAAGATGGGTGAGCCCGGTTTTGGCATCATCGATATCCGAGGCATGAATACCCATAACCACATCTTTGGCCCGGGTCTCTTTGGAAGAAGGGCGGAGTTTGGCAAAAAAGATCTCGTTCCCGATCCAGCTGAAGAAGTCCTGTTTAAGATCGGTCTTGAGAATATCCTCAAGTTTTTTAATCTGTTTGGCGTATTCTTTGCTTTTATCCGCAGAAAATTCCTGCTGCATACTGTTGAAAAAATCATCAAAACTGTCAAAGCAGATAGACAGGGAAAAGGCAGTCTGGTTGGAAAGAACTTCAGGGGAGCGCATTTTACCCGGTTCAACCCTGGCAAGAGCATTCACATGAGACTTGATATCATGCATATTGGTATAGCCGTTAAGACTCAGTATATCATCTTCAAAATGAATATTAAAGGCAGCGAATGCCAGGATTTTGCTGAATGAATAATCGAGATCACTGCTCGCGGAAACCATTGTATTAAGCATTCGTTCCAGTTCAGCGTAGTTAAAATAAAAATTGAACAGTTTGTTGGAACTGATGCGGAATTTGCTGTCCTGGAACTTGTCATTGGTATTCCAGTTACTAACATCATCGTTTTGTATAATGGAAAAAAGAACAAGGTCTTGATTTAAGCTGGCAACAAGAAGATTGTCGATAATAGCCAGGTAAAAAGTAGTACCTTTTTTGGTGTCTTTCATCTCAATGATCTCTTGTACGACCGTTTCTCCGTTTACTTTTCTTGTAATTTCTTCCCGTTTAACCTTGAAGCCGGATAAAGAAAAGGCTTCTTTAAGCCCGGGAAGCTCCGCGGCTTTTTGCATATCAATAACAACAAGGAAATCCAATGAGGTAGAGCTGGTAACATGGGCGGAAACAACCAGTTTCCTGTCTTTCAGGATAAAATCAAGAGCATCTCTTTTATCCAGCAAATCGTCGATTTTTTCAATAGATTCATTGATATCGCCGAAATATTGGCTTTCTACAAGATAGCTCCACAACTTGCTCTCTCTGAGAGCGGTCACGGCATCGGTAATATTTTTGGTCTCCAGCATAAAGAGCGAATCGGAGGGGATAACATTGAATGTACTTTTTGTTTTGGCAGTGGTTAAGAAGTAAAAATAAGCGGTATAGCCGCCAATAAGCAGGAGGCAGACCAGTAATATAGAACCCAGTATTTTAAATATTTTTTTCATAACAATCTCTTTTGTTTAATTGGTTTTCCAGGGGGTGCCCGGTAGTATCTTTAATGTTTGTATGATATGAAGAAAGTTTGCAAGCATTTTTTTTTCAAAAAAAATGCCGTTTTCACTTGACGATCCTCCAAATAATTAGTAAATTAAGTTTGACAGTTCGATAATTATCGAACTGTCAAAGGGTTTAAAACAGGTGAAACATGGACACAAAGCAACTGGCAAAGGTATTTAAAGCGCTCTCTCATCCAAACAGGCTGGAACTGTTCCTTGAGATTGTAAAAAAGAATGAAGCTTCTTTTGAAACGGAGTGTACAGAGTGTTTTATAACCGATATTATGGAAACCCTGAGCATTGGCGCGCCAACGGTCTCTCATCACCTGAAAGAGCTGGCTAACGCGGACCTTATTTACACAGAACGGCGGGGAAAGTTCCTGGTTGCAAAGATAGACCTGGAAACCCTTGAGGAAGTAACTAAAGCATTATCTTTTAATCCAAAGAAGTAACAACCCGGGGCAAATCGACAAAAGCGGTTTTGCCCCATTTTTAGAACCTAAAGTTCGATAGTTATCGAATTTTACAATAATGAAAATGATAGCAGAAGATAAACAGAAGGAAAATAATATGAGCAAAAAGATACTGGTGATACAGGCCCATCCCAACAATGAAAGTTTTTCTGCGGCACTGGCCGACTCCTATGGGCAGGGCGCTGAGGCTGCCGGTGCGGAGGTGCGGTATCTTAACCTCACTGATATGGATTTTGATCCCATACTCCGGAAAGGATACCAGGAGATACAGGAGCTGGAACCGGACCTGGTAAAAGCGCAGGAGTATATCATCTGGGCCAATCACCTGGTCTTTACCTATCCAATATGGTGGGCTACTATACCGGCACTGCTCAAGGGATTTATAGACCGGACAATTCTACCGGGATTTGCTTTTCAGCAAAGCCAAAAGAATGAATTCCCCGGGAAGCTCTTAAAAGGGCGCAGCGCTCATTTAATTGTAACTATGGATTCACCACCGTGGTACTTCCGTTTTTTTACCAAACGGCCCGGTCATAACATGATGAAAAAAGGGACTCTTCAGTTTTGCGGTGTTAAGCCCGTACGGATAACGGAATTCGCGCCAATTAAAACATCAACTCCGGAACAGCGGCAAAAATGGCTGGAGAGCATTAAAGAAAAAGGAAAGAAATTAGTTTAAAATATAAAAAAGTATACGTCCAACATTTATTAACAAAGGGAGGAAGACAAAATGATACAAATAGAAAGATTAAACCTTGAAGTTAATGCCATTGAGATATTGAAAGACCCGGCCGTACATTCGCTCAAAGCGGTTTCCGCGGCTCTTGCTTCAATACGAGAACAAAGCCGGAGAATTGAATTTAACTTTGAAAGTAGCGGTTTCAATAAAGAAGTTAATATTCACTAAAAAAATGAGTCAGAGATATTTATAAGAGTTAAAAAAAACAAGGAGGCTATAATGAAATATAGTAAACCAATAAAAGAAATTATGGACGAACGGTATTCATGCCGATCATATAGTAACAATCTCATAGAAAATAACAAAGCTGAAGAACTTAATGAGTTTTTTTCCGCGAATAGCAAAGGCCCCTTCAACGGAGAGTCTCGATTTGAACTGGTGGCCGCGTCCGGGGAGGATAGTAATACCTTGAAAAAGCTGGGAACATACGGAACCATTAAGGGAGCTACGGGGTTTATTATTGGCGCGATGAAGAGTTCGGAAAAGGATCTTGAAGATTTCGGCTACCTTATGGAAAGAAATATTCTCATGGCTACGGATAAAGGGCTTGGAACCTGCTGGCTTGGCGGAAGCTTTTCCAAAAGCGGCTTCTCTAATAAAATCGGTGTGGGTGAAGATGAGCTTGTTCCTGCGGTTGCTTCTACGGGGTATATCGCGAAAAAGGTAGCGGTTTTTGATTCCATTACCAGGTGGGGAGCGGGTTCAAAAAAAAGAAAATTTCCTGAAGAGCTTTTTTATCTTGATAATTTTAATACGCCTTTAGGCGAAGCCGATGCCGGGAAATACGCGCTTCCTCTTGAAATGGTCCGGCTGGCGCCTTCGGCTTCGAATAAACAGCCCTGGAGAATTATCAAAGAAAAAAACAAAAATGTTTTTCATTTATATTTACAAAGAACCGGGAAATATTACGAAAGAAACAAGCTCCTGTTTAAACTGGCCGACATGCAGCGCATCGACATGGGCATTGCCATGTGCCATTTTGAACTGACTGCTCTTGAAGCCGGTCTCAAAGGAAGCTGGAAAGTTAATGACCCGGAAATTGGACCCCTTCCAAAAGCGACTTCGTATGTTGTTAGCTGGGTAGGGAAGTAAAGGGGAAGGTAATCGGTAGAGTTTGTTTTAACTTCAAACCTCAAACTTTAAACTTTTTGTATAAGGAATTAATTTATGGATACGCGACGATCATTTTTAAAAAAAAGTTCACTTACCGTGGCAGCCCTGGCGCTGCCGGGTATGGAACCACTCCTGGCACGGGAGTATAAACCGATGAAAGAAGGGAAACCTAAAAAAGGACTGGTGGTCTGGTATAGTCAAACCGGGAACACCGAACGGGATGGAAAGGTTATAGCGGGAACCTGGAAAAAGCTTGGACTGGAAGTGGATGCTGTGGATTACCGGACCTTTGATAAGTCAACGCTGCCCAATTATGATATTATTGCCTTTGGAAGCCCGGTCTATTATTATGAAGTCCCGGCAAATTTTCAATATTGGCTTAAATCAATTCCCAATATCGACGGGATTCCCGTGACTTCCTATGTCACATTCGGCGGGAAAGGCGGAAACCAGCATAACACGGCCTGTACGCTCCTGGAGCTGGCCGCGGACAAGGGAGGCGTTCCCATCGGGATGAGCATGTTCGGCAATATGCCTACTTTTTCCATTACCTGGTCTTACGGCAGTGTTGAACGGGTTTTAAAATTTAAACATCTTCCCAGCGAGAAGACCTATGAAAGGGTGAGAGAGTACGCGTCACAAATGCTTACGCAGGTGAATGAGCGGAAAACCCATGAGATAGACACGGATCTCGATTTCAGGGGACTCATAAAGGGGAATAAATCAATAATAGGAACCAAGTTTTTCATTGGAAAGCATACGATCGATAAAGAAAAGTGCATTGGTTGTGGAACCTGCGTAAAGATGTGCCCGGTTAAAGCTATTGATCTCCCTAAATATTCTGTTAATACGGGCAGGTGTATTGCCTGTCTCGGCTGTGTTAATAATTGTCCGGCGCAGGCTGTTGATATGGAATTTATGGGTAAGAAAGTGTATGGGTATTATGAATTTTTAAAGAGAAATAATATTGTGGTGAAGGAACCGGAAGAGGCGAGGGAGGCGAGGTAATCGGAGGCCTTGCGGCCGGGTGATCGGTGATCGGTTCTTGAGGCGCAGCTAGCGCTGCGCAAAGACCGTACCGGTGTCAGAGGACACTTCGGCTCCGCTCAGTGACCTTTTGATAAACCAGATGTCAGAGGAACCGTCTCCTTCGGCGGCGGAACCCGATCCGGTGTCAGAGGAACCAGCTCTTTCTGCGACGGAACCCGGACCAGGAACCGACTCCCTCGGCGCCGGTCCCCGTACCGGTGTCAGAGGAACCACCTCCTCCGGCGGCGGAACCCGTACCGGTGTCAGAGGAACCAGCGCCTCCGGCGGCGGAACCCGTACCGGTGTCAGAGGAACCGTCTCTTTCTGCGGCGGAACCCGTACCGGTCTCAGAGGAACCGTCTCCTTCGGCGGCGGAACCCGTACCGGTGTCAGAGGAACCGACTCCTTCGGCGACGGAACCCGTACCGGTGTCAGAGGAACCGTCTCCTTCGGCGACGGAACCCGTACCGGTGTCAGAGGAACGGGCTCTTTCGGCGACGGAACCCGTA
>JAAENB010000385.1 GCA_024224995.1 bacterium
AACCCCTCTGTGGTGTTGACCCGGGACAAATCTCCGGAAACCAACCCGTAAAGACGTTGCATGCAACGTCTTTACGGGTTGGTTTCCGGAAAACAGGCTCTATTTAAAAAGAGTTTCTTGAGAGAGGACAGGACTCTTCCCCGGATGACGGTTTTTCTTGTTTTTTTATTGACAAACCTCTTTTTTTAATATATGATAGTGTTTATATAGTTATACAATCCAATACAACGCCCCCCCGTAAATTTTTTTTCAACAACATGTTGTTAATAGACCTGTGTCTATTAATGCGCTTATTTATCGTCCCCCCGTGTTGGGTCATATCAAACTATAGTATCAAAATAATAAAACAATAATAAAGGGAGGAGAATATGAGAAATATTCTTAAATCATGTTTTAGTCTGATAATAATTGCAGTGCTGGCTTTTTCAGGGTGTGAGGCAGGGCTTACTGCTGAAGGGGATTCCGGAGATGGTCAGGATACCAGCTCGGGGAATGGCTTTAGTTTTTCCAATATGTATTCGCGGATGAATTCCATGGAAGATGAGATTGAGAGTCTTAAAAAAGTTAACCTGGAACAGGCTGTGTTGATTGATAAGTTGAAGAGTACCCAGTCGAACTCTGAGGTGGAGCTGGCTGAGAGGATCGATGAGTTGGAGACCAATGTAGGTGCGGTTTCTATTGCGACGCTGAATAGTGACGTGAGCACGTTGAAAACCAATGTAGGTGCGGTTTCTATTGCGACGCTGAATAGTGACGTGAGCACGTTGAAGACCAATGTAGGTGTGGTTTCTATTGCGGCGCTTAACAACAATGTGAACGCGTTAAAGACCAATATTGGTTCGGTTTCAATAGACGGTTTGAATGATATTGCGGTACGGCTTGATGAGGCTTTTCCTGAGGATCTTGTTTATAAAAGCGGGAATAATATTATTTTTGAGTCCGTCAATGTACAAATTGTTAATGGTACCGGTTCCACAGCCTCGGGGCTTAACGGTCTGGGGAACCTGGTTGTGGGATATAATGAATCCCGCTACGATGCCTTGCCCGATGGGTTTAAAGATACTGTTCAGACCGGATCACATAATGTCATTGTTGGAGGACATCATAATTTTTCTTCTTATGGGGGGATTGTTGCCGGTCGGTGTAATTCCATTTTAGGAGCGGGTGCCAGTGTTATCGGGGGGAAGTATAATATCGCCAGCGGGGTGAGCGCTAGTGTCGTTGGAGGCTCATTTAATACAGCCAGTGGTGATTATTCAGTGGTACCATAGGCAACAGGTATTTTGCAGAGACGCCGCGCGCGGCGTCTCTGCAAGACCGGCTCAGATCCCTGTTAGCGATAGAGACCTTTAATGCACATCCTGTCATTGCTGGTAAGAGAAGAACCGCCTAAAGAAAGAGCGGCGTTGTCTTTTCTAATCATGACCGGCTTGCTCTGGTCAATGGCATTACCGGAATATTTATAATAATGCATTATTGACGTATAGTCATAGCTGCCGTAGGGAGCCGGAGCTATGGCATAGGTATCGGGCAGCAGTTCATAGCTGGATTTTTTAGCTGGCTGGATATTGGACAATTGGATTGTAATATACTTATCCCGGTCCCATCGCTGATGCTCATGATGTAATCCAAGAGCGTGACCCAATTCGTGCAGCGCGGTTCTCGCGCTCATTTTCGCGTCACGAATGATCATATAGTTTTTGGATTGATACCCCACTGTTGATGCCGCAGGAGCTGAGTAATTGGGATCCCCGTAAATATAATAGAGTTTCATTCTCCCGCTTCTCCAGTCATCAATAACTCTTGGATTGCAGGGAACTTCCATAAAATTGATTCTTCCCTCTGCCGACCATTTCGCCATAGCGCTTCGGATCGTAGCCATGTTAATTGGACCAACTGAAGGATCAAAAGTAAACATGATATGGCCCATGGCCCATGTTTTGGTCGTTCTTCTCATTGTTCCTTTACTGCCGGCTTCTTCATTGACGAAAATCATATCGCCGCCAACAACTTCGGCCTGCTCCATTAATTCCGGAGTAATGCTGCCTGCGTTGGACTGCTCCTGGTACTGGCACGAAGATATAAATATCGACAGGGCAATTGCTGCCAGGGTAAATAATTTTTTAACGTGTTTAGACATAGTGTATACCTCTTATCTATATTATTTTTTATTTATGTTACTAATTA
>JAAENB010000386.1 GCA_024224995.1 bacterium
GAGCAATACCTCTGCAGAACATTCGGAACTCGCTCCGCTCAAACAGCCTCACAACCTGCCGAGGTATTGCTCCTGGCAGGTATAATTTACATTCCGAATGACGTTTTTCGGTATATTGAGACACGACCGCGAAGCGGGGAAAAATACGTCAGAAACTGTGGGTATACCGGGTTGGGTTTGTGGAGATGCTTCGCAGGGGTCGCACCCCTCGCAGGGGTCGCACCCCGTGGACAGAGCAGAGCCCCGGATAAAATCTTCGGGAACAAGCCCGATTTAAAATCAAGTTTCCCTCTTACTTATTAATCTTCCCATGAAAACCCGGATCATAGAAAAAACCTTTTTCTTTTAACGTGGTTGTTCCTTTAATGTTCACAACATATATAGTTCTGTAGCGTCTTCTCTTTTTATTCTTTACTGATAAATTAATTTTATTCTTTCCATTATAGCGATACGTTCCGCGAGTCACAATTGCTTTTTTATTGTATCGAGACAAAATAGTTTTAAACGTATTATTATTATAAAAATATATCGTTTCATTTGGAGGATCATAATACTGCGCCCAGGTTCCAAGTATGGAAAAAGGCTTTTTATTTAATCTATATTTAACCGGAACATATTCCGTTAAATATCCGCCAAAAACATACCCGGTTTTATTTTTGAAATTAAATTTATACCAGAATCCATTCCTGCCGTTTATTTTTTGTAAAGACTCACTCTTTCCGACTACTTTAATAACGGCGCCTTTTCTTAATACGCCAATTATCTTAGACTTCATAGTGGCTTGTTTTCTCACATTCATCCTGGTAGAGACTTTGAATGATGTATTGTCCCAATACTTGTGTAAATAATTGGCATGGCCGCTATTAAAAGAAATTACGGTAAATAAAAATACGAAGAATAATACAAAGACAGTCTGTTTTTTCATAATAAAAATCGCTCCTTTAAGGAAATCTAATGAATATACTCAATTTCAGGAGCATCGGCAAGTGTAAAGGGAAAAAAATTTAAAAAATTGGATTTTTTATTTTCTCAACCCGGATATACTCCCCGCATCCCGGGCAGGGGACATGCATTTCTATGGCAATGGAACTCTTTTTGAATTCCCACTTATGACCGCATTTACATATTCCCTTGCATACAATGAATACCGGTTTTAAGTCGAATTCAAATGTCATCTGGTCATTTTTCATATTATCCGGCCTATTCCAGGAGAAAGCGGTCCATTGGAAACCGCTTGTCTACCACCGGCTTAGCCATATATTTCGTTCGGAACTTCGCTCTTTTGGGAAGAGAAATAAAGCTATACAATTTTGCCATATTGATTAGCTTTTCCAGCGGCACAGCCAGGTCAAAAAAAACCACTTTAACCTGTTTGCTTGCGACTACCTTTAAATATTTAACCAGAGTGTTCATAGCTGATGAATTGACGAATTGTCTATCACCGCCATTGACGGCAATAACCGTTGGTTTCTTGTCTAACTGTTTATTAAAAAGCGATTCAAACATGGCTACTGCCTTAAAATCAAACTTGCCGATATCGTGTATAACAATTAAATTTGTACGCTCATCAGTAGTAAAATGAATCATAGCCCTTCTCCCTAAAAACTGCAAGGCCCTATTTTTAACAGAATATAGACATATGTCAATAAAAATATCAAATTTTTCTCCCATTTCCTGATAATCAGCCACTGTGTAGACAACTGTTAAAAGACCTCGTAAGCCAGCCTACCCGGCCGCACAATCGCAGCTCCGGTTGAATAAATCACGCGGCGGCACGGCAAGGCTTTTTAAGAGAAGTCCTCAAATTTCTGGGGGCGCGGGCAGTTTTATTTTTTGGGCTGGTGAGCTGCGTTATACTGGTTTACCAGGCCCTGGAATTGATTACCCAATTTCGTCATCTCGCCTCCTTTCGCCTGGATATCAACAAGAATGGTGTGGGTTGCCATACCCGGTCCGGCCCAGAATTCGCCTCTGGCCCCGGCCTCTTTTTCAAAGGCTTTAACTTTCTCAATTATTTCATTGTTTTTCGCATTGATTTGAGGAAGCAGGGCGTTCATCTTTGCGAGTATTGCCTCTTTTTTGTCAATAACCGAAGCATCATAGCCCATAGAACGGGCATTGACCAGGTTCTTTTTGGCTTTGGCCAGGTGAGACTTTGTGGAATTGACAGTAGCAACAACCTGGTTATTAAATTTCCTGATCCTTGCTTTAAGCTGCGCGGTATTCACCCGCGTTATTTTATATTTATTTGCCATGCCGTCGAAAGCTTTCACTTTCGATTCAAAGGAACGGACATCCCTGGAATAGGCATTAAGATTATCTTTAAAGGTGTCATTCAGTTTCGACAGGCCGTCCCACTCCGGCATATTCGATTTAATTCTTCCTTTACCCCTGGTTAATACCTGGAGTTTATTATTCGTATCCAGGACCTGGGCTCTCCTTGTATTCAACCGGTCCAGAGCGCTTTTGACCTGTGCCAGCTGTTTTTTCATGCGGGGATAGGGATTTTTATTTTTTCTCTCAGCGCTAAGATGAGGCAGGATACTATTTAAAAGAACTTCTCTTTTTTTATACTCGGCATTTGCCTTATTGTTCGTGGCATTGATCTTATTGATACTATCGGCGTACTGCCGGTGAATATCGCCGGTCCGGTAATAGCGGACACAATTACTGAAAAAGAAAAGAGTAAGGAGTGATATCAAAAAAATATTAGTACAGGATAAAAACTTTTTCATAATCAAAAACCTCCGGGTTAATATGAATTAATTTACCCCTGTTTTTATGAAAAAGTCAAGAGGATTATTTTTCAATCCTGTCCAGGAAGTCTCGAATCGCAGCACGGAGATTTTCTTCGTCATTTACCCGGTATTCCCGTTCAAGAATAAGTACCGGGACCTTTTCTTCGTTCAGGAGCGTTTCCATGAGTGTGGCTTCGGCGTCCCAGCTTTCACAGGAGCGCATTTTGCTAATAATCACCCCGTCAATTTGATATTCTTCTATAATTTCTTCGATATAGCTTGCCCGGTTTTTATATTCATCCATAAGGCGCGGACAGAAGACCTTGGAAAGAGTATGCTCAGCAATACTTTTTACCACCCCCGAACCGACCTCAATAGGATCAAGCCCGGGTAAAGAGCCCGTACAAAAACGGTCCGCCGCAACCAGGCCCCCTTCAGATTCAATAAGACTGATAAACTCCGGGTCATCGATCTCTCCGCCAATAAGCATCAGCCGGGCCCGGAATCCCTCTTTCCCCTTCTGCTTCGCGATAAAATCAATATATTCCGTGACCTTATCCAGAAGCAGGTCTACGGGAGCAACCTTTGTGGCGAGAAGCAGTTTATGAAAATCGCTGCCCGTAATGGGAGGGTTTTCCAGTTTGCGAAAATCGCCAACAGAACGGAGAAGCTCAAAGAATTTATTTTGCCGGTTAACGGCATCCGTAAGACTTTCATTGGTGATATCAACATCAAAATGAGACGAAAGGGTATCAATAAGCATAACAAGTTCTAAGGTAAACTCTTCAACAGCAGCTTCCCCAATTTTGTCCGGAATTCCCAGGAGATAACTGAATGAAGGTTTTACCAGGAAATCAAAATTATCGCAGAGACGGCGCATATGGTCACAGGAAGTGGAAAATATCCAGCCGTCCAGGAAATCATAGCGCTCATCCATGGCATATTCAAGAATACTCCTTGTATATGAGCAGCTCATGCTGTTGAGATAGGTATCGTCTGAAGGGATATCATCATTATAGGGCGCTCGAATCCGCACCGGAACAAAACGATCGATAGACAAAATAACTTCAGGGATATAACTGCACATATATCCTATAGCTATCCTGTCATCACTGGTTGCTTTTCGAAGCAGCCGGTTGTGGGGATCTCTTAAGATCCGGTCAAAAAACACTTCTATAGGGGCAGGTTCCATGGCAACACTCTCCATCCTGAGTGAATACTACCTGAAATGCCGTTCCCCTGTCAATAAAATTTACCTTATATCGACTCCTGCTTCTCTTCCACAGTCTTAATATTCGAAGAAATCCTGGCAATCTTAATAGCGTAATCGCTCAACTTCTTCACCACCTCCTCAAACCTGGCAACCTCTTCCATGGTCTGCTGAATTGCCTCGTTCATGTGCCCAACCGATTTGGAAACCTCCTCAGTGGCGGTCAATTGTTCTTGCGTGGCAGTAAAATTCTGTTCCGATATTTCATTCAGGTCATTAACATCCCGGAAAACATTCTCTGCCTCTTCGGCAAAGACCTGGGAAAGCCGGGAAATATCTTCGATTATTTCTGTACTCTGTTTTACCGACTCATTCATTTTCTGAACCGATTCGGAAATATGCAGGATATTACTGACCCCGCTCTCAATAAGGGTATTACTTTCCAGAATACGCGTCTCAATTTCCTTTGTTTCGGCGCTGGTCTTATCGGCAAGCTTTCCTACTTCATCGGCCACAACAGCAAAGCCTCTGCCCGCGTCTCCTGCCCGGGCAGCTTCGATTGAGGCATTCAGGGCAAGCAGGTTTATCTGGTCGGATATTTCTTTAATTACCGAAATGGTATCGGTAATATTCCTGGTACTTTCACCAATGGTTTTAATAATACCAACGGTATCTTTAATATCCTTCTCAACTTCCATTACACTCTTGTAAGCAGCCTGGGCGGAATCATCGGCCCTGTCGGTCTTTTCTCGTACCTCCTGCATGGAAGTGGAGAATTTTTCAATTGATGTGTGTACATTTTTGGTTTTATCGAACTGAATATTAAAACTTTTGGATATATTGTCAATAGAAGAGGTTATCTCTTCAATAGCGGCAGAGACCTCTACAATAGAGCTGGCTGTTGTCTGGGAATCTCCGGCTATGGAGCTTCGGCCGGTCTCTACTGTATCTGAAATCCGGATGAGGTCTTCAACAGCATTTTTCATACTGTTTCCAATGGCCATAAGAGCGGTAAAAACCCTTTTCAGGTTATCGATCATAATAGTCATTTCATCACCGGCTTCATAGTCTTCACCAAACTCATGATACACCTCTCCTCTGGAAAGGCTCCTGAGCATGGTGGAAACCGTAAGCAGGGGATTAAACTTCTTTGTTGTTACCCGCAAAGCAAAAAAAGTCATGGCCACAAGAAATACCCAGCCCAGTATTGTTGTGGCGTAAACAATCCAGTTCGACTCTTCCCAGATTTCCACGGAAGAAACACCCGACAGAATATACAAATTTGTCCCCTCAATATTATAATAATAGGTATAATAAACAAGCTTTCGAAAAAATAAACCTATATATCCCTGTTCTCCGCTCAGCAGCCTTTCAAACGCATCATTAAAATGCATGGTTTCCTGCCAATCCTCTTTAACACTTCCATCTTTAAGGGGGGTCTTATTTACGAGCCCGGTAAAATTACTCTTCAGGATCTTCCCTTCTTTCGTCGTTATAAAATAAAACCCCTCATTCACAACAGAATCTTTAGTTATTCTCTCCAGGAGAAAACGCTCTCTTTCCCCGGGAACGGATTCTTTACCAAAAGATTTATAAAATTCAGCATTAAGCTGCTCTACCCGGGCCAGGGAACCCTGTAATTTTCCGGTCATGCTGGCGGGCATATTATAAAACCGGAAAGCCGTAAATGAAAAGACCAGGGAAATGACAATAATAAAAATAACCAGGTTCAGCAGGGGTAATACGATCCGGTATCGCAGCCGGAGTTTATGGCTCTCAAAACCAAGACTCTTTCCCAGGTCGGCCAGCCGCGACCGTATGTGAAGAAAAATAAGATTCCCGCAAACAACCCCCAGGCTTGTAGATGAAAAGGTACTCACCGCACTATTTCCAAAATCAACAGAGTCTAAAAGCCCCCTTGCAGCCTGCATGCTCACATACAGAACCGGGGCCAGAGTAAACATTGCCATTACAAAAGCATACAACACAATCGTATGCTTTCTCATGGCATTAAAATGAGTTTCGGTAAAGGACTCCGGTTTAAAATCGGGCTTAAAAACGATCTTATACCGGTGAAGCAGTATAATATGAAGAACCATGTAAATAATTCCTATAAAATTGATCAACAGCAGCAGGGGAATCATTACATTTTCCATTTTAGGCGCATCCGATGTAATAAAAACGGCAAATGCATTACACATGGCAAGAACATGCCAGTCTACGATTGGTAAAAAAATCAGCGCAAGATAAGTCTTTCGTTGTTTCGTCATATATCTAAAATCTCTCCGGATTTTCCATTCTTATATTCTAATAATAATATACAAGAAAATTTTGTATATTTCAAGGGTTAATATAATAAGTTCTTAATAAGTAGAGAATTACTGCCGGTGTGATCTCAGAGCTCTTATAAAGAGCTCTGAGATCACACCAAAAAAAGGGCGCCAGCTTAAAGAAGGGCTTTTAAAACAAGCTCCTTGCCGCAAAAGAACGCTTCGGAAAAAGGAATCAATAGCAAAAAAAAGGGAAGGACCAGGCAAATACCCGGATATTCGGCAGAAGAGAGCGCACCAAACCCGGGCGGGACAAAGTCGCGCTTTTAAAAGGTACTGTAGCGGTAATAACGGCAGGAATCCCGGGGACTTTATGATAGAAACTTTTCCAGGGCGAGGTACAATCTCTCTTTGTA
>JAAENB010000387.1 GCA_024224995.1 bacterium
CGAGCAAGGTTATTCCCTGCACGCGGCTACACACATCCCCGCAAACGACCGCGCCCTACGCGAGCACCTCTGCCGGTATATTTCCCGCCCCCCACTCGCCCAAGGCCCCCTCTCTCTGACCCACGAAAGCCAAATCCTCTGGAAACACCGCCCCCCCTGGCGCAACGGCACCAAGGCCTTTCGCTTTGACCCGCTCCTATTCATCGAGCGTCTCGTCGCAATCCTCCCCCACCCGCGCGAGCACCACCTCACCTACCACGGTGTCTTCGCCCCCGCGGCCTCCCTGCGCCACCTCATCGTGCCCCGGCCCTCTGCGCCTGACCCCGAAGACGAGCACTGCCACACGTCCCCCACCGCCACAGAGCCACCCGAGCCTACCACCAAACACCACACCGGCTCCTCCACGTATCGCTGGCCCGAACTGCTCGCGCGCGTATTTAACGGGTAAGCCTCGGTCCCGCAAAGCGGGATTGAAACGACCCGGTGGGTCGTTTCAAAGAGGACCCCGTCCTGCGCTGCCCAAACTGCCACGGCCACCG
>JAAENB010000388.1 GCA_024224995.1 bacterium
AAAATCAACCCGTAAAGGCGTTGCACGCAACGTCTCTCCTTCCCCGGAAACCACTCCTCCGAAGCATCTCCACAAACCCAACCCGGTATATGAACAGTTTCTTCCGTATTTTTTCCCTGCTTCGCCGGGTCCGCACTCCTTCCCGGAATCTCCATAACCCTGGCCTGAAACCAGCCAGTAAAGGCGCTGCGCTGCAACTTCTCTCAGAACCAGATAAAATAAAAAATTTTGTTCAAATTTATGTCCGGTTTTCCCTGCTTTGTTGTACTATTCTACATATAAACTCATACAACGACAAAACCTTTTAAGCAAACCCATTTAAGGAGAATAAATTTATATGGATATTCAACATTTTCTCTTCTTACTCATGATGCCGGTTCTTATTTTTTTCTTAACGGCCTGTCACGTTCTAAAGAAGTATAATAATATCGGAGACGACGATTCCTTTTCCGACACTACTTCACACCCCCCAGGAGGGCAAAACGCGGGTGCCCCGGTTCCACCTCCTCTGAGGTCCGGAAAATGAATAATAGTATTTCTTATATCAAATTCATTCTCTTCCGCATCCGCGACAGGGCAACATCGGTTATGCCCAGGTATGAGGCTATGTGGTACTGGGGCAGACGGTGGAGAATATCCCGGTAGGTTTCCAGGAAGCGCAAGTACCGCACCTCGAGAGAGTCCAATATCTCCCCTTCCCTGGTCTCGTTATAAATCAGCGCGTATTCCGCGTAGAGCCGTCCAAAACGGTCCCAGCAGCGGTGTCTATCATACAATTCCTCTACCGCGCTCCTGGTGAGCAGGACTGTTTCCGTCTCTTCAAGAGCCTGTATATAGAACCTGCTGGGCAGGTGTTTTATCATGGAACTGACGGACCCCACAATCCCGTTTTCCATGGCAAAATACCAGTTAGACTCTTTTCCCGACTCCGTAATATAAAAAACCCGCACCAGCCCTTTTAGAAGAATAAAAGAATGTTCCGCAACGTCACCGGCCCGCATAAGATAGGAATTTTTTTTATAATTTTCCGTTCGGAAGAATTGCGCCGCGTACTCCCACTCTTCATCGGGAATGGGCACGATAGCTTCAAAAAGAGGCCGTACTCTTGCGGCTATATCTATGTCCGTACCTTTCCTGGTCATACGCCATAATACTACAATAAGTATCCTCTGTAAATAAAAAAGCAGGTTTCTATAAAAAAGGGCTTTTCCCCCGATAAATTCCGCAAAAATATGTCCGTTTTTTTCATGCCGGTTGTATTATTTATTATATAATCTTTAACGGAGAATAAATTCCCATGAAAATTCAGCAATTATTAACGAAAAAAAGACTTATGGCTATGCTTATCATACCGGCTCTTGCCTTTTTCTTAACAGCATGCCCCCTTTTAGAGAATGATGATGACGGAGATAAAAATTCCTGGTCCGGCACCACTTCTTCCACTGTAGTCGATACCGCTCAAACCAGGTGCTTCGACAGCAGCGGGTCTCAAATATCCTGCCCCGGCTCCGGCAGCGACTTCTTAGGCCAGGATGCCCAATACCTGGGCCTGGAACCGGACTATACCAATAATAACGACGACACCATTACCGATAATAATACCGGCCTTATGTGGGAAAAAGATCCCGGCAGCAAAATGACCTATGAAGAAGCCCTTGCCGCTGCGAGCTCCTGCCGAACCGGCGGATACAGTGACTGGCGCCTGCCTTCGATCAAGGAACTATACTCCCTTATAATCTTTTCCGGTCTCGATCCAAGCGGCTGGGAAGGAACGGACACCTCAAGTCTTATCCCTTTTATCGACACCGGCTACTTTGATTTTGAATACGGCGACACCAGCGCAAACGAACGTATTATTGACGCGCAATACGCTTCAAGCACCAAATACGCTGGTCTCACTATGGGTGATGATGAAACGCTCTTTGGAGTAAATTTTGCCGACGGCCGTATTAAAGGATATGGTCTGGAAGATCCGGCAGGGAACGGGGAGAAAGAATTTTTTGTGATATTCGTTCGCGGCAATGAGTACCTGGTGAATAATTATACCGACAATGAAGACGGAACCATCAGTGATTCCGCCACGGGTCTTATGTGGATGCAGGAAGACAGCGGCCACCAGGGCGCCGGAGATTCAGCAAACGGAAAACTCAACTGGGAGCAGGCGCTGGAATGGGCCGAAAACCTCGAATACGCGGGCTACTCCGACTGGCGCCTTCCCAATGCCAAAGAACTCCAGAGCATTGTGGATTACTCCCGGTCCCCTTCTACGACCGGCAGCGCGGCAATTGATCCCCTGTTCAGTACCAGCTCCATTGCGGATGAAGGCGGCAGCGACAATTTTCCTTTTTACTGGACCAGTACCACGCACGAAAATATGGTTAACGGGGCAAACGCGGTTTACATCGCGTTCGGCGAAGCCCTGGGATGGATGCGAGACCCGGACACGGGAGAATATGAACTCATGGATGTTCACGGCGCGGGCGCCCAGCGAAGCGACCCCAAAGTGGGCGACCCCGATGATTATCCCTATGGTCACGGACCGCAGGGGGATGTTATTCGAATCTATAACTTTGTCCGCTGTGTCCGGGACATATAAACCTCGCAAGGGCACGGCGCGCCGTGCCCCTGCACGTCACTCGATCCGTATAAAAAAAATAAAAACCTTGCAAATTTGAACCCCGTGCCCTATAAATAAAAAAAGGACGCGGGCATGATCAAACGAATAATCAGCAGTTTTAAATTTCACCTGGAACGGTTTCTTCTCGGCGGAGTCCGCAACCAGCTTATACTGGCAGCCGGACTCACCGTGCTTATATCCTTCATTGCCGGGTATACACTGCACCTCTTCTATGGAAAATCCATTTCTATTGCCGATGCTTTCTGGTGGGCTTTTCTCCGCATGAGCGATCCCGGGTACCTGGGAAATGATCAGGGTATAGCCCGGCGGGTTATATCCACGATTGTTACCCTTGGCGGGTATGTTATATTTCTGGGCTTACTGGTAGCTATTATGACCCAATGGCTCAACGCTACCATGCGCCGTCTTGAATCGGGTCTTACCCCCATTACCCGGAAAGGACATATCTGCATACTGGGCTGGACAAACCGTACTCCCATACTGGTGCGGGAATTTTTACTCTCCGAAGACCGGGCAAACAGGTTTTTGCGGACAATAAAAAAATCGGAACTGTATATTGTTATCCTTACCGAAGAGTTCTCCGTTTCAGTCGTGAACCAGTTAAAAGACGAGCTGGGGCCTCTCTGGGACCGGAGAACCATTGTCTTCCGCCAGGGCACTCCCCTGCGAATTGAAGACTTACACCGGGTTGATTTTTTAAATGCCGGTATTATTGTAATGCCGGGAAGCAACTTCGCCTATGGCGGCGGAGAGCAAATGGATACCCGGATCGTTAAGTCTCTTCTTACTATTTCAAACTACGCGCAGCAGGCAGAGAAAGACTGTCCGTACCTGGTATCTGAAATATTTGATTTACAAAAATATTCTGTTATACGGTCGGCCTATGATGGGGATCTTGAAATAGTTCCCGGAAATATTCTCATTAGCAGGCTCATTGCCCAGGATATTCGCCATAAAGGTCTTTCCTATGTTTTTTCCGACCTGCTCAGTAATGAAGGAAACGAGATCTATCTCAGGAAATTTCAGCAATTTATTGGCAGCAGCTTTGGTGAAATAAAATACTTTTTTCACAATTCCATACTTCTTGGTATTCTTCGAAAAGAAGAGAGTGAATACGTTTCCATGCTTAACCCGCCCCGGGATACTATTATCCGGGAAGATGATCTTCTTGTTCTGCTGGGAGAGAACCAGCCCGCAACCGAACCTTCGAACCGCGCGTATAACTCTTCGCAGGTATCTCCGGAGCAGAAAAAGCTTTCTGTTCCGCGGGTAAAGAACCGGCTGCTTTTTATCGGTTGGAACAATAAAGTTCCTCTCCTGGTAAAAGAGCTCAGTTCAAACAGCAATGACTCATATAGTATTGATGTATTTTCCATTGTTCCTATTGAAGAACGGGAAGCTGTATTTTATAAATATACTATTGATGTATCCAACATTACGGTGAACCATATTACCGGGAGTTCAATAGTTCTGCCGGACTATAATAAACTTGATCTTAATTCCTATGACGCCATAACCATGCTTTCCAATGACTGGCTTCCTTCGGGCGAAGAGGCCGATGCCAGAACCATTATGGGATATATGTTCCTTAAAAATTTACTAAGAACAGTAGAAAAAAAACCTCATCTTCTCATAGAATTGATGGACCGCGACAATGCCCCGTTATTTAAAAAAAGTGAATGTGAGATAATTATAACTCCCCTGCTTATTAGCTACACTATTTCCCAGATCGCGCTCAGCAAGGGACTCCGGATTGTGTTTGATGATATTTTCACGTATGGAGGAGCGGATATATATTTTCACAGTCCCGGAGAATATTCCATTACCAATAAAGAAGTATCATTCGCGGAAATTGAAAACGCTGTTTCCGCTCACGGTGAAACAGCTCTTGGTTTACAAACCGGTTACGATACTGCCGAAAGAAATTTTTTCCTCAACCCGGAGAAAACAAGCACCTGGCTCCCTGGAGAACACGATAAAATTATCGTTCTGGGAACCAGCCGGTGAGGCGGGGGTCTGTTTCTGTACAGGTTCCGGGGAGAATCAGCCGAAGATTCTTTCTGAAAGCGACGTTACGTAACGTCGCTTTCAAGGTACATGCTCCGGGTAAGATCCCCCGAAAACCGGCCCGGTTTAGAATTTAATTTCTTGACGGAATAAGGATAGAGTTTTACTAAAGTAACCCTGAACCCTGATCTATTAAGAGAGGTATTACATATGAATTATTCCGAATTACTAAAACTGCGGCGGTCCGTAAGAATATATGAAGAGCGCGATGTTCCACTTGAAATTATCAGGGAGATGATAAAAGAATCGACCTATGCCCCCACCGCAAGCAACACACAGCCCTGGAGATATGTTATTATAAATGACCGGTCCGTAATGAAAAGAATTTCCGATGAATGCAAAAGCAATCTTCTAAAACGGATGCAAAACAATCCCGGCGACTATGCCAAACGCTATGAGCAATTAATGCTCAACAAAGAATATAATGTATTTTATAACGCTCCCTGCGCGGTTTACATCCTGGGAGACCGCAATTACAAGAACCTTATGGTCGATAGCGCTCTTGCGGCGAGCTATTTTATGTTCGCCGCAGCATCCCGGGGACTTGGAACCTGCTGGCTCAACTTTGCTGCGGTTATTCAAACCCCGGAGATGCTCAGTGAGCTGGGAATCCCCGAAGACTGTAAAATCGTGGCTCCCATTATTGTGGGCTATCCCAAAAATATCCCGGCAATGCCGAAACGAAAAGAACCGGAAATTCTTAAGATTATTTCTCCGGAAGTTTAGCTATTTCATTGTTAAATTAGAAATACCATCCCAATCATCAGGAACGCCAAACTTCTTACAGGAATTACAGCGATCAATATAGACCTGTGCAGCCAGGTCATCTTCATGTATTGAAATTATTTCATTGAATTTATTTAACGCTTCATCAAAACTTTTCTGTTGATAGAGTTCAATTCCTTTTTTAAACAGGTCGCCGGTTTGTATTTTTTTCTCAGCTATATGCGGCGGCAGTCCGTCTATGACCTCAATAATTTTAATAGGAACTTTTTTTCCTTTAACTGTTACCATATCGAGATAACGATAGTGGTAGGGAAAATTTTCTATGGCAAGAAAAAGCTGCTCTGAAATAATAGTGCCCGATCCATAGAGCTTGTTAAGACCTTCAATTCGCGATGTTAAGTTGACCGAGTCAGAGATGACTGTAGTATCGATCCTGTTTTCCTGGCCCACGGTTCCCAGCATAAGTTCACCATTATGCAGTCCAACACCAATTTCAACCGGATCATAATTCATTTTTGCCCGGTGGCCGTTATACACCTGGAGTTCCTCTTGAATTTCAACGGCAGATTTTACCGCGTCCAATGGTGTTTTATAAAAAAGAGCCATAACCGCGTCGCCAATATATTTATCAATAAAACCGAAATTATTAGTTATTATGGGATTAAAGCGTTTGAGACAGGAGTTAATAAATTTAAAATTCTCTTCAATGCTCATTTTTTCCGAAAGAGTTGTGAAAGACCGAATATCGGAAAACATAATAGTCATATTAAGCTGAGTATGATCTCCAACATGTACATCAATGATACTTTCTTTTTTCAAAAATTTCAAAAATTCTTTTGGCACAAATCTTTCAAAAGATGTTGCCATTACTGTTTGAATTTCCAGAGATTTTTTCTGGTTTTCGATCATTTCTTTCTGCGCTTCTTCTTTTTCCTGTTTAAATATATTAATTCTGTCCGCAAGAGCCAATGATAAAAGGGTAACTAAAAAAGAAGTCCCCAACTGTGAACTGTATTCGGTGAGCAAATTTGAGGGTATAAGCCCTAAATTTTTTAGCGCGACAACAATGTAGCCGGTAAACGCGATAGTCCATGCCAGAATATAAAATCGCGCAGGACGATATTTTTTAATAAAGCTGATAATTCCAACGATGAACAGGAAAAAAAAGTCAAGAATAACAAAGGCCACGGAAATTTTAATTATTGTAGAATATTTAACAAAAAAACTGAGAACCATAAGCGCCGATGAGATCGCGATCAGTACCAGGAGTATTTTGTGGATCACGGGCAGTAACTTCTTTGTTTGCAGAAAACTAATGGCAAATAAAACGGAAGTAAGGACACATCCCGAAACAAGAAAAGCAAGGATCTTATTGACCATCCACGGTTTTGTATCCAGCAGGTACTCATAGGTCAATCCACTGAGAGACGAGCTAAAAAACATAAAAAATAGCAGGAACATGACAAAGACAATATAGCTGGGATCTTTCAGCGCGATAAAAATAAATAAATTATATAGTATCATGATCATGATAAGGCCGTAAAAGATCCCCAGGATTATTTGTTCATAATGGTCTTTCTGGTAGAAATAGTTGGTTTTCCAGATGACAACAGGAAGCAGCATATTGCCTTCTGTTTTAAATGAAAGATAATAGTCTTTTACGCTGTTGGGTTCCTGAGTAAAATAAAATGCCGAGTTCCGGTGTTTTATATCTCTCACTGAAAGGGGGAGCTGGTCACCGGCTTTCTTTTCACTGTACCGGTCTTTCTCTTTCCAAAAAAAAGAAACATAGTCTATTTGAGGATAGTCTATTTCAAGAATGAAGTTGCTGTTTTTTGATTGATTATCAATAGAGATCCTGACCCAATAGATTGAGTCTGTATAGCCAAAATTCGGCTTGACAATGCTGCTTTTTTTAAAGATCGCTGTAGTTTTGGGGTCAATTATTGAATCAATGGAATATTTTCTTTCAGCGTCTTCAAGGATAGAGAAATGTGTACCGGCGATATAAGAACCATCAGAATCATTGATAGTGAGCGTTTGAGCGGCAATGTTGATCCTGCATAATACACCAAAGAGCATTACTATAAGCACTGCGAGCATTTTTTTCTTATTCATATAATTCTCTCATTTTTGATTTATATTTAAATTATTATAATAAATTTAATAAACAATAACAAGCTTTTTTTCACGCCGGTATCGATATTCCAATACCCGGCGGCCTTGAGCCATTCAGGGAACTCTAAAAAGCAACAAGCTTTAGAAGGTGTTCAAAGAAATTGCCTCTGAGCAGGTTTATTAATATTATTGACAGGATCCTCAGTAGTTATAACACGGAATTAATGTAAATTTAAAACTAAAATAAACAGGAAATATACGTATGAATAAAACAGCCATTGTATTTGGAGCTACGGGACTTGTTGGCGGCTGCCTTGTTGAAGAGCTGACCCAGCATCCCAATTATAAGAAAATAAAAATTTTTGGCAGGAGAGAGTCCGGCTTCACTCACGCAAAGATCGAGGAAAACATACTCAACTTTGACGCGGTTAAAGAAAGCGCTAAAAAAATTACCGGTGATGATATTTATATATGCCTGGGAACTACCATAAAAAAAGCAGGAAGTATTGAAAAGATGGAGCAAATAGACCGGCATCTGCCCGTAGTTATCGCGGCAATTGCTGCCAAAAACAAAGTAAAGAATATTGCCGTAATCTCTTCCATAGGAGCGGACAGCACATCGGGAAATTCTTATCTCCGCATCAAGGGCTCCATGGAGAACGATATCCGGAGCCTTGATTTTGAAAATATCGCCATAGTTCGCCCTTCCATGCTTTTAGGGGACAGAAAGGAATCGCGTTTTAAAGAGGATATTGGCAAATTTTTTATCAAACTGCTTGGCTTTCTTCTAATGGGCTCCTTAAAAAAATACCGGGGCATCCACGGCCGTACCGTTGCCAGGGCAATGATACATATTCTTAATGAAAAATCAAAAGAGGAAATTTATCTTTCGGATAAATTACAGGAATTTGGGAAGTGATATTAAAATTAAATTAATCATTGACACTGAACTCTCAAAACAGTATATTACCTATATAAAATATAAAAAAACACTATTATAAAGCCCCGTTTCCTGACCAATACCGCACAATATTTAATAATTTACGGCAGGTAAACTATGGATAAAGCGAAATTTCCAAAAAGTGATAAAAAAGAACTCGGAGCAATACAGTTATCAAAAGAGCTGGAGGATATGCATGTAGAAGATATCCGGAAGCTTTTATATGAGCTGGCGATATCGAATGGACAGCTGCAAAGCGAAATTGACAGACTTGTACACAAAACAGCCGCGCTTAATAACGATAATGAGCTGCAGCAAGATCAAAAATACCTGTTTGATGTTATTAATAATATCTGGGAATATATTTATATTGTTGAATATAACAATGGCCTGCCTGCGACAACGTTTAATAATCAACGATGTAAAGATATCACCGGTTATTCTTCCGAGGAATACACAAAAGATTCCCGCCTCTGGATGAAAATGATCCATAAAGATGATATGCAAAAAGTAGAGGAGTTTATTAAAAATCTTCGATCATCAGGAGGGCCAAAGACAATTGAACACCGGCTAATCCACAAAAACGGTTCAATACGCTGGGTATCAAACACCTCAATTATCCGGAAAATTAATGAAAAGACCACAAGAGAATACGGTTTTATCCTTGATATAACCGGCAGAAAAGAGAGAGAAGAAGAAAACCGGAAACGTCTCCTGGATTCGGAAAAACTTGCCAACCTGGGCAGCCTGGTTGCCGGGTCTACCCACGAGATAAATACTCCCCTGGGCCTGGGCATTACCGCCGCTTCCCATTGTACCTACACAATTGGGGAGTTCCAAAAAATGCTGCAATCGGAAAACATTAAACGCTCTCACCTGGATGACTTCCTTGAGACATTGACGGAAACCTCACATATACTGCTCAAGAATCTCAACAGGACCGCGGACCTGGTCCGCAGCCTCAAAAATGTTGCCGTGGATCAATGCAGCGAGGAAAAAAGAAAGTTCAATCTAAAAGAATATATCGACGATATTTTGCTCAGTCTGAGGCCAAAACTCAAAAAAACCGGCCATACCGTGACTGTTAATTGCCCCGTAACCATTGAACTCTACAGCTACCCCGGTGTTTTTTCCCAGGTATTAAGCAACCTCATAATTAACTCCCTGGTACATGGATTTGAAGGAATTGAACAGGGACTCATTACGATTGATATCACGCAAACAATAACTACTCTTGTTATACGGTACACGGACAACGGCAATGGAATAAAAGCGGAACATCTTTCTAAAATTTTCACTCCCTTCTTTACCACAAAACGGGACCAGGGTGGAAGCGGGCTTGGTTTGCATATTATTCATAAACTGGTAACCGGGACACTCAAAGGCGAGATAGACTGCACCAGCTCATCACCAGGAGTCTGTTTTAGCATTAAAATTCCGGTACAATAATACGAAAAAGGGTATTCTCTCCGTCTTCATATTCCATGGAACCGTTAAGCTGCTCCGTAAGCATCTCCACCAGCTTCAATCCCAGGCTTGTGCTTTTACGAATATCAAATTCACCAGGGAACCTGGCGCCATTGTCGGAAATTTCCAGAATTATTGTATCCCCACTTTTTTCCAGCAGAATAGTGATCTTCCCTTTTTGCCGCCCGGCAAAGGCATATTTAAAGGCATTACTCACCAGTTCGGTAACAATAAGCCCAATAAAAATAGATCGCTTAATATCAAATGAAATTACGTCAATCTTCGTTTCAATCAATATCTCCATACTCGAATGGGTATAACTTGAAGAAAGACTTTCAATAAGACCGCGCAAATATTGATTCAGATCAACCTTTTCAACCATCCCGGAATCAAAAAGCATGGTATAGAGCCTGGACATGGACATAACTCTGTCATATATTTTGTTGATGATATCGCGGGCAACAGGATCATTTATTTCATCAGCCTCCAGTGAAATTATACCCGCGATCATTGCCAGGCTGTTCTTTACTCGATGCTGGAGCTCACGAAACAGGGCTTCTTTTTCTTTTACCGTATTGGTTAGCGCTCTCTCCGCCTTCTTTCGTTCCGAATTTTCTAAGATAGCTCCAATAAGCCTGGTAATTTTTTTATTTTCATCAAAGATCGGTGTAATTTGCGTATAAAAATGAAGCTTCTTATCCCCAATACCAATTTCTTCTTCAAATTCATATGTTTTCCCGGTTTGTAGAACCTTGTTATACAAAGAAAGAACGTACTCCACAGTATCATTGTCCGCATATTGTTTCAGATCATAAGGAGACTTGCCTTTTATCCATTCGCGAGGAAAACCAACCATTTTTTCATGTGTTGGATTGATATCCAGGTATCGAAAGGACTCTTCGTTGATGACTTCAACAATAAATATCCCCATACCGGGATTATAAAAAGCAGACCGGTACAATTCCTCACTCTTACGCAGCGCCTCTTCAACTTTTTTCCGGTCGGAATGGACCGCGTCATTGGACGATTCCAGGGTCATCCTGAAAAGCTCCTCTTTTTCGGAAAGGGTTTTTTCGCGTTCCTCTATCTTCCGGTGGGCTTCATGAAGCCTGAAGGCCATTTGAATGGAAGCATCCAGAACTGTTGGTCCGCTGTTCTTTACCACGTATCCATAGGAAGCAATCTTCTCTGTCAGTGATACTGTCTCAATATCGGTGTGGCTTGAAAAAAATACAATGGGGATATCCCTTTCGAGTAAAATTTTTTCAGCAGCCTCAGCACCGTCCATGCCCTCCCCCAGGTTTATATCCATAAGAACCAGGTCGATAACATTGTTTTTCAAAGCAGCATTAACCGCGTCTTCTCCGCTTAACGCGGTTATAACCCCGTACCCGTATTCTTTTAGCTGGCGGGCCTCATGCATGGCGATGATTGTTTCATCTTCAACAAGTAATATTTGTTTCTGTTTGGAATCCATAAATATATTATACACAATGTGCAAATCTTTGCAAATAAAAAATTAATCTGTGAGAGGGGTCTACCGGAATATGTCTCACATTATTCATGGAATCCAGTAGGGAAATCCGGGCTTTTTTGCTTGATTTTTTTATGAGCTGCAAAGAAAGTTACTTATGGCAGAAAATTTTCAAGAACTGGATAAGAAGCATGCTGAGTTTATCAATAAGCAGCATCTATTTTTTATCGGCACCGCAGGAGCTGAAGGAACGGTAAATGTGTCTCCAAAAGGAATGGATTCGTTAAAGGTTATTAATCCTTCGAAAGTTGTATGGTTGAACTATACCGGCAGCGGCAATGAAACATCAACTCATGTGCAGGAAAATGGCCGTATGACAATTATGTTTTGTTCCTTTGAAAAACAGCCGCTGATTCTTAAGTTATATGGTGAAGCGGAAGTTGTGCATCCGCGTGATTCGAAATGGGATGAATACAACAAGTTATTCGGCAGCCCGCCTGGTGCCAGACAGTATTTCGACTTGAATATCGATCTTGTCCTCTCTTCATGCGGTTACGCGGTTCCGTTTTACGACTACAAAGGTGAGAGAGAAACCTTATTAAACTGGACTCGGAAGAAGGGACATGAGGGTATTGTTGAATACTGGAAAGAAAAGAATCAGGTTAGCCTGGACGGCAAAAATACCTATATTGTTGAAAAATCATAACCAGACAGCCATCAGGGAGAAATATATTTTATGAACGTTTTAAAATTAATACCGGTTTTTATCAGTTTTTTGCTTCTTGGCGCTCACTTCTTTAGAACGGGACTGCTCCCCTTTGTTGTTCTATGCATGGTTCTTTCTTTTTTCCTTTTTGTAAAGGAAGCCTGGGCTGCCCGTCTGCTGCAAATTTTTCTCATCATAGGCGCATATGAGTGGGTCCGCACCCTTTTGACCTTTACCGATGAGCGCCTGGCAATGGGCCGGCCATGGATACGGCTTGTAATAATTTTAGGCATGGTGGCCCTGTTCACCGGTCTTTCGGCCCTGGTTTTTCACAGCCCTTCATTAAAAGAGCGGTATAAGCTCGCGAACTGAGCTCTCTTAAAAACCAAATGTTTAATCCCCGGTTCTCTTTCGGTACTCCGATGGAGTCATGTTCATGCGGTCGCGGAATACTTTGTTAAAGGTCCGCAGGCTCTCGAATCCAATCTCAAAAGCTATTTCAATAACCAGGATATCGGTCTTCCGAAGCCGTTGTGCCGCTTCCTCAACGCGCAGGGTATTAATAAATTCAGCGATTTTTTCTCCGGTGTCCTGTTTAAAGATCCTTCCCAGGTGGTCAGGGCTGATGTCTACTGCTGCGGCAAGTCCTTCGCGGGAAATATCTTCACGATAATTCTCCCGCAGGAACTCTTTTACCCGCTCAATCTTTATTTTCGTACTGTCGGTAATAGTTTTTCCCTTAAATTTCCTGTCCCATTCCCGCAGCCGTTCCCGGTAACCGGCGATGAGGCTCCTCATTCCCTTGAGCTTATATCCCAGCCCCAGGGTCATAATCAGCACAAAAGAGATACCTTTAATGTGCAGATAATTAATAAAACGATACGGGGTGATATCAAAACTGGACAGGATCCACTCTACCTGGGAGAGAAAATAAAAAACCAGGCCCATCAACAAGAACAGGCCATAGCGATTTCCCCGGCGTATTACCACTATGGCTGAGTATACCACGGGAAGATAATAAAAATAATCGGCAATAAAAATGAAACCGAATAAAACCTTTTGTGCTCCCGCGGGCAACAGGAAGAGTACGGGAACTAAAGCAGTAAAAAAAATAATCATGCCAAGAACAAGTTTGTTGATCATGGGTGTATATCGATATATTTCAATAAAACTGCGGGAAAAGAGCAGGGTAAAAACAAAAGAAAGCGGAAAGGCCAGGAACAGGATAAAAAGACTTGCCGGAGAATTCCCCGGCCACAGGAACTGAAATCCCATGCCACTTGCTGAGACATGGATCATAAATCCGCACATGGTCATGATCGACAAATAAAGATAGCTCTTATCCCTGGTGGAAATAAAAATAAAAAGGGTATATAAAAATACCAGGAAAAACATGCCCGCCATAATCCCCAGAAGCAGACTGTCAACGGACATACTATAATAAAATGATTCCCGTGACCAGAGACGGAGCGGAACTACATCAATAAACCAGCTGTCTATTCGCATATAACAGGTATTAAGCCCCGGCCGGACCTTTATGGGAAAGACGATGTTTTTATACTTTACTTCACGCTGTTTCATGGCGTGAACAAAATCAGCCCTTTTTACGCTAATTTCACCTTCATTCTGCACAAAAAGATGGGCAAATCCAAAAAAATATTTATCCACTTCCAGGTAAAGTTCGCGGGTCCTTTGCTCTGTGTTGTGAATCCTGAAAGTAAGCCACCAGGAATGGGGCATGAAATTAAAGCGCGGAATATGACTCCGGCATGGTTTGAATTTTGTCCGGATATCCTTTTTCAGGATATCACCCAGCCCCCATTCAATAGTACTTTCTCCCGGTCTATCACGCAGGCGCATATGCGCCCGGTACCCACCGGGAGTAGCGCTTACGGTAAAGTTAAACCGGTCATCGGAGTGAAGCTCTCCGGAAAGCATTTTGTCTTTAAAAATTTTTTCCGCTTCCCAGCCACCGCTTATCTCTCCAAAAAGATCCCCTTCACTCAAATACTCAATATACTTTCCAATGTAGAGCCCCCCGGGATCATGCTTATCCGGGACTACCGGCTCCGCGCCAAAAGAGTCTTGAACAAAAAAAATAACAAGAAGTAAATTTGAAAGAAAAACAAACCAGTTTTTCATTGTTACCCTATCCCCTGGGGCAGTATTTTTCTGTCCGGACAGATATGTGCCGGAATCAAACCCCGGTATTATGTATATTAAAGGCAGCAAGTTTATTTTGTCAAGTGACAAAGAAAGTGAAAAAAACTAAAAAGGAGGGTTTGAACATTGAATTCGGAGATCAACACGCGAATAAACTTTTTCGATACGCTGCGTTATTTACTGGCCCTGAGCATTATTATATTTCACGCGAGCCTGGCATACAGCGGTCACCCCTGGTGGCCTGTTGCTGAAAAAACCACAAGCACTGCCGCAGAGTGGACAATGGTTTTCCTGGGGGCCTTTACCATGTCCTTCTTTTTTTATATTGCCGGATACTTTGCCCTTCCGGTAATTGAAAAAGCCGGTACACGGGCTTTTCTTAAACGAAAAGCGCTTAAGCTTGGAATTCCCTGGTTCATTTGCGTGCTCACCATATGCCCAATCCTGCCTTTTGTGTATCACTATACCAGGAACAACTTTACTGTTCCAATGAACTATGCTGATTTTTGGCTGGAGCTCCACCGGGGCGCTCTTTCGTTTAACACCGGGACTATTGGTTCCATGAAACAGCTCATGGAAACCAATGGTTTTTACCTGCGGTATATGTGGTTTCTTTCACTGCTCCTGCTCTTTTTTCTTCTATTTGCCCTGGTATATTATTGTACTAAAAACCGGTTCAAAAAAAAGAGGGATTCCCTGAGCCTCGTGAAGCCTCAAAGGAGTTCGGCACTAAAAATAATCATTTGTATGGGGCTGCTTACTTTTATTATATCATCGCTCCTGCTGTTCCTGGTAAAAGCGGCTACTCCCGGAATAACAGACATGGAACCGCTTTTTTCCCTGGGCAATATTATTCAGTTCAAGGTCACCCGTGTTTTCAACTACGCGGCATATTTTTCCCTGGGCATTGTCACCTATAACAGGAAATGGATAGAGCGGGAAATTTTTCCCGGCCGCCTTCTCACCTGGGCTGTGTCGCTCGGCATGTTGACAATCGCGTATATTTGCTTATATGAGCAGCTGCAGCTTTACCGTGATACGGACAGGGCTATGCCCATTGGTATATCACTTTTTGCTCTTACGAATTTTATTACCATTAGCGCAATAGGTTTTTCTTGTTCATGCGCGGCAAAATACAACAGTCTGATAAACATAAACAAGCGGCTTTTCTCTGTTTCATACGAACTGTATCTTGTCCACTATCCCTTTGTTATTCTGCTGCAATTGATATTCTTTGCTGTTCCCGGAATTCCGGCTGGTATTAAATTCCTTATTGTTTCGGTTGTGTCACTTCTCTGTAGTCACGCGGCTTCCCTGTATCTTCTGAAGCCCCGGCCTCGCCTGGCTGCGGCCCTGGCTTTTGTTTTGCTCGCTGGTATGATGCTGATATCCGGGTATTAAAGATAATCCCTTGAAGAACCGTATGCTTTTACAAAGGGTTCTATTGCACGGTCATAAATCCCCAGGCAAAAAGCTATGGCCATGCCGTAATTTGAAACCGGTATTCCCGCGTCTATGGCGGGTTTAAGCCGGTTAACAACCTGCGTCCGGGTAAGCATACAGCCGCCGCATTGTATTACCATACTATAGTCGCCTATGGGCCGGGGCGGTGAATCGAGCCCTGCCGCAAGCTCAAATTCCAGTTTCTTCCCCGTAAAAGTCGATACCCACCGCGGGATCTTTACCCTGCCAATGTCATCTCCTGCCACATGGTGGGAGCACGACTCAAGGATTAAAATACGGTCGTTATTCTTGAGCCCGGCTATTTGAGGAGTCCCTTCAAGATACTTATCGAACTCACCTTTTAGCCGCGCGAAGAGAATAGAAAAACTCGTCAGGGGTATGTGTTTCGGCACCGATGCTCCCACTTTTAAAAAAGCCTGGCTGTCTGTTACTACCAGCTTTGGTTCAATGCCCGATTGCTTCCAAAAAGTATCCAGCTCTCGTTCTTTTAATACTATGGATATACAGTCATTGTCCAGGCAGTCCCGGATGGTCCGGACCTGGGGCAGAATGAGCCTCCCCTTTGGCGCTTGTACGTCAATGGGCGTTACCAGGAGAACAAAATCCCCATACGAGACCAGGTCTCCCACAATGGTTGGGTTGTTATACGCGGAAGATGGAATGGTCTTTCCGACCTGTTCCAGCAGGAGTTCCGCGTTCCGTTTATCAACGGTACTATATTCAAGGATTTCCGCGTAGAATTCACTTTCAATTTTTCGCGTAAGAAAAGGATCAATTTCTTCAAGGTCGGATTTATTATGGATAATAAAATAAGGGGTATTCTGCTGCTCAAATTCATTAATCAGCTCACGTTCATAATCATTAAAATCATTATGAGCAATGAGTAGTATCGCAAGATCAATTTCTTTAATAACGGCAAGGGTACTTTTTACCCGCAAGTCTCCAAGCTCCCCGGCATCATCAATTCCGGCTGTATCAATAAAAATCACCGGCCCAAAACCGGTAAGCTCCATGGCTTTATAGACCGGGTCGGTTGTGGTTCCCGGACTGGCTGAAACGATGGCCACTTCCTGGCTGGAGATCGCGTTAATAAGCGAGCTCTTTCCGCAATTCCGTTTCCCGAATATTCCAATATGCGGTTTCTGTGATTTTAAAACTGCCCTGGTCATTTTTTACTATCGTCCTTTTTACTATCAAATTTTTCAAATTTTTTGTTTTCCTCAATCATTTCCCGTACGGAAAAACCAAGACGCAGAAGGTTATGCGGTTCCAGAAGATACTTAAGATGTTCGGGATCAATATATCCCAATTTCTCATTCGCGGTTATGATATCGACCTTTTCGTTTTTCATAATCTGCGCCAGCTCCGTCGCGCGGTTATAGCCGATATAGGGGACCAGCGCTGTTGTTATGGATGAACTCTTTGTGACTTCCCGGCTCCCCGGACCCGGATCAATTCGCAGCCCCGTAATCATATTCTCCTGAAAGGTTTTCGCGCCCGCGATGAGCAGCTTAAGACTTTCTATGAGCGCAAAACCAATTGACGGAATATACGCGTTTAATTCAAGACAGCCCTGGCCGGCGAGAGAACTGATTAGTACATCATTGGCATATACCCGGTGACAGGCGCTTATAACAAACTCGTTTATTACGGGATTTACCTTGCCGGGCATAATGGAACTGCCTGCCTGGCGTGCCGGAAGTTCAAGTCCCTGCCCCGCAGTGACTCCCGCGGAAAGAAGCCTCAGGTCCGAAGCGATCTTTTCCATGGTAACGGCATGTGCTTTTAGTATGGCGTGAACTTCCACAAACCGGTCGTTATTGGCTGTGGCGTCCGATAGGTTTTCGCCGCGGGCAAGGGGCTTGCCCGTTATTTCCCGCAAGGTGTTAACCACCTCAAAAATGAAAAACCGGGGTACCGCTATCCCCGTGCCAATGGCACTGCCTCCAAGATTGACCACCTTGAGGCGTTCACATGCCTTCGATACCCGCCACCAGTCTCTCGACAAGGCGTCGTTATATGTACTAAAGAGCTTGCCGTAAGACGTGGGCACTGCCTCCTGCATCTGCGTGTACCCGGTCCTGAGGGTATGCTGATATTTCTTTTCCAGAGATTCCATTCCCTCCCGCAGCCGGTTAATCACTGTTTCAAGATCATCAAGCAAACCCAACAGTGCCACGGTTAGCGACGTGGGAATAACATCATTGGTGGATTGATAAATATTGGCATGTTCTACCGGGTCAATATGAGAATAATCTCCGGGTGTCTTATCCATTTTTTGAAGAGCCCGGTTTGCAATAATCTCGTTGATATTCATGTTGATACTGGTTCCGGCCCCGCCGCTCACTGCGGGTACGATGAAATGTCCGTAATGGTCTCCTTGCGACACCTCCCGTGCCGCTTCTATTAGAACAGCCAGGATCTTTTGTTCAATACATTCCAGTTCAATATCGGACTGGCCAAATTCTGTTTTTACTGCTTCTTCAAAATTTATATACGTTGCGTAACAGGCGAGTTTCACTATTCCAATGGCCCGGTACCATTCCCGGGGAAATGGTGTTGAGTCCGGGAAATTAATTGCGGCCCGGTGGGAATGAATGCCGTAAAGGGCATCTCCCGGAATTTCGCAGGTTCCTATAAAATCTCTTTCCTTTCGCATGTGTGTATTATACCGGTTATGAAATTTTAGTCAATAAACATTGACGAAATTTAATATAAATATTGTAGTTAATAAAGTGAGGACGGTACATCATCGGGATCATACTTTATGTGCATCCGGCATAATGCCTGCAATTTCAAGCCCCTGGATGGAATCGGGTTTATCTCGGTCCGGTTCCTTATTGAAAAAAACTTTATGACGCATTTTTACACGGGTGGCCGGCTCTAAATGAGCCTGTGTTGGTGTAATTCAGCTGTTTTTTCCGGCAGCCCCCAGAAAAGCTGCCATGAAATTACCCCATGCATCTCCGAGGAGCTTATCACATAATGTTTGAACAGGTAGTTATCGGTTTCAAGGGGATTTTCCCGGGGCAGGCCCAGGAGGGAATCCAGGTGCTCCTTTACTGCATAGGCAATGAGAGCAGATACCGACATTTTACGAAATTTTCGGAGGTCCAAAAACATCTCATACTCGTCCTCCTGGAACGAGATATGAAATTTATGCCAGCAATCTTCCACTGGATCAGAATCGATATCGGAATCGGAATCCGGGTCAAAGTCCGGATCAGCGACAGGAGCGAGGCGTTGATATTGAACAGCAATAGCCATACGCGCGGAGAAATTTTTCTCATTCATGACTTTTTTCAGGAGCATAATAATGACCCTGGATCTGGAAAAACCAAGCGTTTCGGCAGCGGCATTGACTTTCTCAAGAATGGAGACTCGGAAGTTGATTGTGGTATTAATTATCATAAATGAACTCCTAACAGACGATTATCAGCATGACTTTTTTTGATTTAAAAGAAACATGCCCTTATTAATAGAGCATCATTTTGGAGGAAAAAGTAACAAACTTTTTTTGAAAAAGTAAAAAAAATCAAATTTTGGAATAATATATAATAAAAACAAAAAAAGAGTGGTCAAAATATGGGACCTTTTGTTCCTGGAACGATAATACAATAAAGGGACAACATAAACATGATAGAAATAGGAAAACTGAACAAATTAACAGTAACCGGGAAAAACAATTACGGTTTTTTCCTGGACGGAGGAGACCAGGAAGGGGTATTTTTACCGGGCAGGGACACACCATTAAACTGCGAAATAGGCGATATCCTGGAGGTTTTCATTTACCTGGATTCGAAAGACAAAATCGCGGCCAGCACGCGAAAATCGCTGGGAGCGGTAGGTCAATGCGCGCATTTGAAGGTACTTTCAGTTAACGAGATCGGGGCCTTTCTTGACTGGGGCATGCCCAAAGACCTTCTGGTACCCTTTAGCGAACAGATGCAGAGCATGAAAGAAGGGAGATCCTATATTGTATATATATATATTGATGAGGTAAGCAATCGGATAACCGCATCCTCAAAACTGAACAAGCATCTCGACAAGAAGCCGCCCGAATTTAAAGAAGGAGAGGAAGTAGAGATGCTCATTTTCAACAGGTCCGATATAGGGTATAAGGTCATAGTGAACAATGAATACTGGGGAATGCTGTATCAAAATGAAGTATTCAAAACGGTGCAAAAGGGAGAAAGGATGAAAGGATATATAAAAAAAATCCAGGAGAACGATAAAATAGATCTCATGCTCCATAAACCCGGCTATACAAAGTCCGCGGCCCTAACGAGAAAAATTCTCGCCAAACTGAAACAGGAAGGCGGATTTATTTCCGTAACCGATAAAAGTTCTCCGGATTTAATATACCAATTATTCGGAGAAAGCAAAAGCACATTCAAAAATGCCGTAGGCGCACTATACAAGAAGAAGCTTATAACTATAGAAAAAGATGGAATACGATTGTGTGAGAAATAAATATGAATTTTATTATTGATACGAAACCCGCAACAACGGAACTGCAAAAAACAATATGGTTCCTGTTCAAAGAGGACAGGATCATGATGATAGAAACCGAAACCGGGGTTCGCCTGCCTTTTTTTGAAGATTTGCCGGGAATGGATATTTCTTCCACAGACAGGAATTATCTGGGCACACTTGACGGCCATCCCTGTTATACCGCCTCTCCGGATACCGAAGAATCAGTTTGCGCGGATAGGGACTTTTACGGATTCCGGGAGCTCTTTAGTAAAATAGAAGTTTCACTCACCTTCGTAATAGGGCGGGCGCTCCAGATCCATACCTGGGACATAAATAACCGGTATTGCGGCAAATGCGGCACAGCCACAGAGAGCAAAGAAAATGACCGGGTAAAAGAATGCCCCGAATGCGGAACTCTGAGCTATCCGCATGCCTACCCCGCAGTAATGATGGCTGTAGTAAAAGATAAACAGATCCTGTTGGGGAACTCAGTAGGGCTGCCGCCCGGTTTTTATTCCGTGCTGGCGGGATATGTAGAGCCGGGAGAAACTCTAGAGGCATGCGTAAAAAGAGAAATAAAAGAAGAAGTAAGCCTGGAAATAAAAAACATCCGGTATTTCGGCAGCCAGCCTTTTGCGCCAACCAATTCGCTCATGCTGGCATTTACGGCGGAATATGCCGGAGGAGAAATATCAATCGATGAAACCGAGATTAATGAAGCGGCGTGGTTCGACGCGGACAAGCTGCCCGAGAAGATACCGCCGCCATTCAGCGTGGCAGGACAATTGATTGAGTGGTTTGTAAAAAACCAGGGATAAACCTGGTTGCAGCAGGTAAATTTATTAAACTGGAATTGCGTAAACCGGAGTGTTAAATGGACATACTGTTCTATATAATTCCATTATTTTTTATTATCGCAATAATCTACTCTTCCGTTGGATTTGGCGGCGGATCAAGTTATTTAGCGGTTCTGGCAGTATTATCCTTTTCGTACACATTAATGCCGAAAATTTCGCTATTTTGCAATATTACCGTTGTCACAGGCGGATGCTATATATATTACAAATCAGGGCATCTAAAATTTACCAGGGTTTTGCCGTTTCTGATTGGCAGTGTTCCCCTGTCTTTTATTGGGGGGAACATATTAATACAGAAAGAAATATTTCTTTTCATACTTGCCGTAACCCTCATCATAGCGGCTTCAAATATGACGTTTTTTGATACCAGGAAGAGAGCAATACTAAAACAGGATTATTTCACAAAAAAGAATAAGAGCTTTAATAACTCACCGGTATTAGAAGTACTCATAGGCTGCGTACTGGGGTTTATATCCGGTCTTGTTGGTATAGGCGGCGGTATATTCCTGGCTCCCCTGCTCTATCTCATGAGATGGGGATACGCGAAGCAAATATCAGCAACGGCAAGTTTTTTTATTCTCATTAATTCTATTGCCGGGTTAAGCGGCCAATTTGCCAAATCTCAATTGGTTTTACAGCATGAGATGGTCTATATTATTCCAGCCGTATTAACTGTGTTCCTGGGCGGCCAGATCGGCTCACGGCTGGGGGCCTTCAAATTATCGGAAATTGTTATTAAAAGAACAACAGCAATAGTTGTTTTTTTTGTTGGATTTAGAATGCTAATGAAGTTAGGTTTTTGAATTTTTTTAAAAAAGTACTTGAATATTTGCTCAAATATCGATATATTATATTCATGAAAACAAAGCAAACCGGGTGCAATTGCAATGCCATTCACCCTGAAATAATTGAAAAAGCGGCAAAATCTATGCCCCAAAATGATGATATTACGGAACTGGCTGCTTTTTTCAAAATTTGCGGTGACCCTACGCGGATGAAAATATTATTCGCGTTGTTTTCAACAGAAATGTGTGTATGTGATATTTCTTCGCTGCTTAATATGACGGTATCATCAATATCGCATCAATTGCGGATATTAAAACAGGCGCGCATGGTAACAGCGCGGAAAGAAGGACAAAACGTTTATTACTCAGCATCAGATGAGCATGTGGAAAAAATTATGAACCAGGGGATGGATCACTTAACAGAATAATATAAGGTGAAAACAAAATAATATTTATATCATAGATCAGCCGGCTTTTTGGATTAACCAGGTAAAGCGCGGGCGGGCCGTTACGGCAACAGGGAAAGCCCTGTGGGACTTTATGTTTCACAGGGCTTTTTTTATTTGTATCCACATATTTTAGATCATATTTTAGATCATATTTTAGATCAATGGAGCGTAAAAATGAACAATCAGAACATGAAAACAGGAGCAGCAGCACTTTCGGTAATTTCAAACACAACACTTGTTGTATTAAAACTGGTTGTGGGCCTGGCAATAGGCTCGGTATCGGTATTATCCGAAGCGATCCATTCCGGGGTTGATCTTGTTGCGGCGGGAATCGCTTTATTCGCGGTACGAAAATCGGCACAGCCCGCAGACCGCTCCCATCCCTATGGACACGGAAAAGTAGAAAATGCAGCCGGCACAATTGAGGCGCTTCTCATCTTTTTCGCGGCCGGGTGGATAATATACGAAGCAACCCTGAAGCTCATACATCCGGAGCCAATGGAAGAAGTAAGCTGGGGGATACTGGTAATGGGCGTATCCGCTTTCGCTAATTTAATAGTATCTCGAATACTTTTCCGCGTTGGTGAAAAGACCGATTCTATTGCCCTCAAAGCCGACGGCATGCACCTCCGCACCGATGTGTACACATCAGCAGGAGTTATGGCAGGCTTGCTGATATACTGGTTAGCAGGATTCTTTTTTACCGGCACGTCCATATGGTGGATAGATCCTGTTGCGGCCATCATTGTGGCGCTGCTTATTATCAAAGCCGCGTTCGAGCTCACTATAGAATCGGCAAAAGATCTTTTCGACGCGCGGCTGCCGGAGCATGAGGAAGATATTATTAGAGAGGAAGTTCTATCGCTCTATCCGTCAGCCTATGGCTATCATCATCTAAAGACTCGTAAATCCGGGGCAGACCGGTTCTTTGACTTTCATCTTGTTGTACCGCAAGAACTCAGCATCAAAGAAGCGCATGATATTAGTGATGAATTAAAGCTCAATGTTGCGGAAAAACTTCCCCAGGCGGCAGTGGAAATTCATCTTGAACCCTGTGACCTTTCATGTAAAGATCATTGCAGGATGAATTGTTTTTATTCCGGTTGACAAATTCAACCGGATGATTTGAATTACAACTATTATAAAACTGGAGAAAAATCATGCAAAAAATAAAAAAAATCATAAAAGCTTTATTGATCTCCCTGCTGGTATTAATTATACTAACGGCCGGCCTGTTCCTTTTTAAACCACACACGCTTCTCGTGGTATTCGGGCATATTATTGCGGAAAAGCCGGCATTACTTAAAAAGCTCGAATTAAACAAAAACGCCATATGGTATGATAATTATTACGCCGTAACCTATATCGACAAAAAGACAATAGCAATAGGACAGCCCCGGTATCATCATTTGAATTACAGCTACCTGCTGCTTGGCGAGAAAAAAGCATTACTGTTTGATGCCGGTTCCGGCACCCGCCCGTTAAAGCCTCTTATAAAAAAATTGACCGACTTGCCCGTAACGGTTATGGTATCGCATATCCATTACGACCACAGCGGCAATATGGGGGAATTTAAAAAATTGGCTCTTCTTGACATTAAATTTTTTAAAAAGCAGCTCGCCAATGGAATGTTTACTCCCACAAAATCACAGCACCTGGGATTTACCGAAGAGCTCCCACTGCCAACAGTCCGGATATCTCAATGGGTAAAACCGGGAAGTACTTTCGACCTGGGGAACAGGAAAATCAAGATATTTCATACGCCCAGTCATACTCCCGGGTCCATGATGCTGTTCGATAAAGAACGGAATCAAATATTTATAGGAGATTTTCTTTACAATGGAAAATTGTTTACCTTCCTTCCGGGAGTAAGCCTGGCAAGTTATTATAAAACCACGGGCAAGCTATTATCGCGCTTAAATAATAAAACAAAATTGTACCTTGGTCATTCTTCAAAAAGATCAATAAACGGTGATGCTCCTGCGCTCAGCTACAGTGACCTTGAAGATCTGTATAAATTGCTGGTTGGCATTAAAGAAGACACAGTAGAGGGAAGTGGATTTTATCCGCAGGAATATAAAATAAATGAAACCTTATCTCTTTTAACGGATATTTCATGGAACATGGATTTGTAAAACTGTGGCAAGGAACAAGGCGAAAGGAAAAAGGCTGAAGAAGGCTATCCCCCTTGCACCTTTTCCCTTGC
>JAAENB010000389.1 GCA_024224995.1 bacterium
GCAGATAGTCATAGCAACAGGTGTAGTCACAACGCTCGCAGGAACAGCAGGCTCTTCCGGTACAACTGACGGAACGGGATCTGCAGCCAGGTTTAACGGCCCTTCCGGCATAACCACAGACGGGACAAACCTTTACGTGACTGATACCGTGAATCACACAATCAGGCAGGTAGTCATAGCAACAGGTGTAGTCACAACGCTTGCAGGAACAGCAGGCTCTTCCGGTACAACTGACGGAACGGGATCTGCGGCCCGGTTTGACACCCCTCACGGCATAAGCACAGACGGGACAAACCTTTACGCAGCTGATAAATCCAATCACACAATCAGGCAGGTAGTCATAGCAACAGGTGTAGTCACAACGCTCGCAGGAACAGCCGGCTCTTCCGGTTCAACTGACGGAACGGGATCTGCGGCCAGGTTTAACAGCCCTTCCGGCATAACCACAGACGGGACAAACCTTTACGTGACTGATTCCGAGAATCACACAATCAGGCAGGTAGTCATAACAACAGGTGTTGTCACAACGCTTGCAGGTTCCCCGCTCTCTTTAGGTTCAACTGACGGTACCGGGTCAGCAGCCAGGTTTTTCCAGCCTACCGGCATAACCACTGACGGGATTGACCTTTACATAGCTGATCGATTTAATAGCGCTATCAGGATAATAGAATAGAAAAGATATATCCCCATGATAACAAAGATACTGACTTTCACTTCACTTATTTTTAGATTTTCCTATCACTTATAATATGCCCTGGATACCCTATCCTCCGAATTTTAATCCGGAAGATATGGGTATTGCCTGCCGTTGAGCGGCAGGCATGGATAAGAAATTTATTGAATCCCCAGTTTTGAGACAAGCACGGTTCCCTGGTTAGCATAAATTGGCCCGGAGACAATATAGCAATATTCGCCGCAGGGAGAGCCTGGATGACCCTTGATATGCATCCTTATTATTATTTTGCCGTTACTTGTTGCTTTAAAAATTCCTATTGCATTTTGATGGGAAAATTTACTACGGCTATTTCCGAAGTTAAGAACGGGACTGGAACCTAACCATTTGATTGAACCCGATGCGGCAACAAGTGTGCTATATCCACACTTAGCTGTCGCTTCAAAAGAGGCTAAAAATACATCTCCCTCTTTCACTCCCGTAAGAATTATTTCCGGTGCCCCTGAAACGTATTGATAACCCAGGGAAGGCGTGGTTAACGTTGTGCCCGACCAGCTATCAGCAACTGAATATGATAAATTATCAACAGTATCTTTTAAATCAACAACTGAATATGACAAATCATCAACGGTCTCGTTTAAATCAACAACAGAAATACCGCCCACATACCCTTCTAATGTATCGATCCTTTCACTTATCGCAACAGAAATACCGCCAACATCCCCTTCTAATGTATCGATCCTTTCACTTATCGCACCAATAGAACTCGACGAACTACCGCTTAAAGCCTCAATAGTCGCCTCCTGCTCTTCATTAACCTGCTGCAATCGCTTAATCTCTCCCTTCAACTCTTTAATGTCTGAATAAATCTTCGAAAAACTGAATTCGTCATCTTTTCCCGAACTGTCATTACTCGTTAAACCGGCCTCACACCCCATAAAACCAAAAACTGAAACTACTAATAAACCCGCAAAAAACGACCTGAGATTTTTTCTCATAACATACTCCTCTTGTTATATTTTTGTTTTTTATATTTTAAGCATATACATAAAATATACATGCTCTTTTGCAAAGTAAAAAAGGTCCGTGAATAGTATAAGCCCCTGAATATATAAAGGCTTTCGAGTTGTCGAGAATTATTTTTAGCGGGACTGGGCTATATTTTAAATGATCAGTATTGAGTTGTAACTTTTATAACACCTTTTTTAACAGGAAATTCCTAAAAAAATTTGCCCTTTACCGGGAACAGTCAATTATAATTCTCCTGTCTCCAATCAGGATTTAATACCCATACCATTTGATCAGTTAGAAGTCACCTGCGGGAATAACGTAATTCCCCATGAGAACAATTACTGAAGTATGTTTCACTGGAAGGAAAATCTCGCTGGATAGAATGGAAGACTTCAGATGTTGGTATACAGGATCTCAAATTAGGAGATTTTAACGGAGATGGTAAAGCGGATGTTTTTAGTACAACTAATTGATACATCACACATAACAACGGCGATACGGAAGCGGGAAACCGCTTCCTGCGCCGGCATATTTACTGCTATTTTCGTTTTTTGTCCCGGTATTCTTTATCGATCGATAAATCATTATTTAATGAAACAACGTAGTAAGGAGAGCCTTCAGGAGAACCCGTATAATCATTATATGCCTCGGCAGTATACTGGTCTCCGGCATTGACATATTTCGACCATTTTGAGGGAATAACAACAACACGGGCTCCTATTTGCTCAATAGAAGCGCCCGCCTCCCCTCCCCCTCCGATATCCAAGACCGTGTATTTTCCGCTAATTGTATATATGGAATTCCGTTTAACAATCATACTTTGAAGTTGAAAATCCCTGGTGATTTTCCCCAGTATTACTGCACCATAGAACAAACAACCGGGAAGAAAAATACACATACTAAGAAATATCAATATTGATAACTCCAATTTCAAACAGGTAAACGCTATTAATGCAATCCCCAGACCTACCATAAGAAAGGTAAGCCCTTGAAAGAGGCGGTATCGAAAGCCTAAATAATTTTTTAAATATTTTATTTCATATTCCGTGGCGTCACGTCTTTCCATTTAGCTTCTCTTTGTTTTCAAGTTTTTATAGTTTATTTCATTGGAATAAATCAATAGTATCATAAAACATTTATACTGTCATTATTTTTTTATTTACCGGTAATACGCTTAAGATTGCTGAAATTGGGAGAGTTCACAAAAAACACTTTACACCAGGCAGGGACTTTGAAGGTAATTGATAAAAGGTACTTATCATGGAAAAAAGCAGGAAACGTCTTATATATGAGCAGCGCATACACCACGTACAGGATTATATTTCAACTCATCTCGATGAAGAGTTGAATCTTGAAAAACTCGCAGAAATCGCGGCGTTCTCCCCCTTTTATTTCCACAGAATATTTAAGGCAATTGCCGGAGAAACTCTCCATAATTTTATTCAAAGAATACGATTGGAAAAATCATGCGCCCTGCTCTCCTCAGATTTTGATAAAAGAATTATTGATATCGCGCTGGCATGCGGATTTGCCACACCAGCGTCATTTTCAAAAGCCTTTAAACAGCGCTATAGTATAACTCCGTCGGAATGGCGCAATGGCAAAGAATTGGATCCTCCTGTCGAAGCAACTGGAGATAGGGATTTAAAAAATTTGTATGATAGGCGGGAAAAGATGAATATTGAGATTGAAATACTTCCGCCATACCGCATTGCGTATATGCGCAGGATTGGACCTTATGGGGCCGATAATGCCCTGGTATTGGAAAAATTAATAAAATGGGCAGGCACAAGAGAACTGCTCTCGGGATCATCAATAACCCTGGGCATTGCCCACGATAATCCGGAGCTTACACCGCCGGAGAAATGCCGCTACGATTCCTGTATTGTTATACCGGCTGATTATAAAGTTGAGAATAATATAAACACAAATGATCTCCCCGGAGGGAAATACGCGGTATATAGAATTAATGGCATAACAGAAAATGCTGAAAAGGCATGGAATGATTTCTTCTCAACCTGGCTGCCCGACAGCGGCTATCAATGCGATGACAGGCCGCACTTTGAAAAATATGTCGGTAATATTGAGTCCGAGATTGAGCAAACAGGCACGTATACATTTGAGATTTGTATTCCGGTAAAACCTTTGTAAACCGGTAGATTCAGGTTTTTTTCAAATGATAGGTTAAAGCAAGATAAAAAACACGCCGGAGCTCTTCTTCGGAAACAGTCTCATTTAGATTTATCAGAATACCTCTTTTTCCGTCGTATTCAAAAAAATCTCCGAATATGGTTTTACACCCTTCGATAAAAAAGGACTGGCAATGAACATATATTCCAACTTTTTCAGTGGTCCGTAAAACCGGGTCCAAACGGATTGTAATACCGCTTTTCGGTTTTACCGTAAGATAGCTCGGCACATTCCATTTAACGGTTTCCACAATTTCTCCGATCTCGTCATGTTCCTTCGCAACATCAAAAATCATCTCTCTCATGGCTAACAGTTTATTTCTCACCTCTTCGGAATACGCGGCAAAAAGATTACTAACTTCAGTATTCATAATATCACCTCTCTTATTCGTTTATTATGAATCAAATGTACTACGATTAGAAAAATTAATCTTGACCATATGTGCTGTTTTCTTAATTTAAATTTATTTTATTGATATATATATTTCCGAACTTGGATTATCCGAATCGAAGAACCGTTCATCAAAGAGATCAAAGTCGTCCGAATCTCCATGCTCATAGCCGTAATCGGCGAACCAGGTTCCATAGATATATTTCCATCCAAGAAGGATCTTTTCGGCCGCGTTTCCATAAACGGTAAACTGCATATACTTACCGTGGGCAATAGAATGCTTTACATACCCTTTGGGCGGAGAAGCTCCTTCATGAGTAAATGTCCCCACGAGAAAATCAAAGTTTTCTTCCGGGTCCCATCCTGTATAAACTCCATTCATGGCATTCGTATTCAGGGGATCGGGAATTTGCGAGAAAATATTTTTTTCTATTGAATCTGCACATATTGCGGGAATATCAATATAACTTTTATCGTCCTGCATTGTTGTTCTGTATTTCTTACCAATGAAAGTACCTTTTTTCCTTACCACTGCCTTCCAGGTAATACCTTTACTTTCATACACCTTGTTATACGCATCATTCCGGATGTTTATCCGCTCAAAAAGCAAATGCTCATTTGTTTTTCGATATTGCGAGGGAACAATGCCGTATTCTTTCTTGAATTCTCTTAAAAAGGTCTCAGGAGTTTCATAATTATAATCAAAAGCTACATCAATTATTTGCTTTCCTGTTAAACATAATTCCTTTGCTGCCTCGGAAAGCCTTCTTTTCCGTATATATGAATAGATGGAACTTCCGGTCATGGTTCGGAATATTCGCTGGAAATGCCATTTGGAACTAAAAACCTGCCCCGAAACATCCTCTACTGTAAGTTTTTCCGTTAAATTCTCTTCTATATAATCTATAGCTGTTTCAATTTTATTGTAATAATCCATTTTTATACCTGTTGATTGGAAATATAATTATGTGACACCACCTCAGAGCTCTTTAAAAGAGCTCTGAGGTCACCAGAAGGTCACTGAGCGGAGCCGAAGTACCTCACCTTCCGCAACAGCCTCCGAAGCGCTCTCATTTCATACCCATACAAATTCAGCTTAAACCCCTGCTCCTCCCCTGGGACATCAGATCGATAGAGCTCTTCATCCGATTCTTCATCAAACGGAAGATGCAATATTATTTCCTTAATGATCATCTCAAGGGTCTCTCTTTCCCCCTGGTCCAGGTTTACCTGGATAAACTCATTTACCTGTTCTTGCGGCATACGCTGCCTCCTAAAAATAATTTTTTTTAGTTGACAATTCTTCGGAAGAGCGCTTTTATTAAGGTGTTTTTAGTGGGCTCTTCGAAAGAATTGTCCCGGAAAAGCCTCATCTCTCCCCAGAGATGGGGCTTTTCTTTTGGTACAAAATAGTTGTATTGCGAAACCAGCTTCCCCAAAACAACTAAACACAACTTAACTATACAGACATACATTTCAAGCACTTTTTAGCCTTAAACATAAAAAAAATATTGCTTTTTACACTTAACTGTATTATATTTTATATACACATCCAACAAAAACGGGAATATTTACATGAAATTAAACGAAAAAATAACGTTTTTAAGAAAAGAAAAACGCCTTTCACAGGAAAAATTAGGCGAGCTCATTGATGTTCATCTTACTCATGTTAACAGGATGGAAAAAGGCCATTCCGCTCCATCCATTGACGTTCTTAAAAAACTCATGAGCGCCTTTGAGGTTTCCGCTGATTATCTTCTTAATGATGACGCCGACTCGCCCGAGGTCCATATTGAAGATAAAAGCCTTGCTGATAAGATCCGGCTTATTGATACGCTGGATGAGAAAGATAAGGCGGCGCTGGTTCAGGTTATTGATACCATGCTTACGAAGCAGAAGATGCGGACGCTGCTGGAGATGAAGGGGTAACGTTTAGATTCCATCGGCCCCCCAACCCCCTTAGGGGCGCAAGAGTTTTTGGAAATGAGTCAATCTTAGCCCGGGGTTTTAGCCCCATAGGGCAGCAGAGCATAACCCCGGATAATATCTTCCGGTAGAAGGCTCTGTTTATAAATAAGTTCACCAGGGTGATGGGTTTTCTCATAGCGTGGGGCTTCCAGCCCCTCGTTATGATGAAGCTGGCCCTGTTTAATAAGAGTTTCTTAAGAGTGCGCCCCCTGCGAAGCAGGGAAAAATACGGAAGAAACTGCGGTTTACAATGGGCCAATTCCATCGGGGTGCGACCCCTGCGAGGGGATTTAGACCGGGGCTCTGTTCTGCTCCCGGGGTTAAAAACCCCGGGCTACATGACTACAC
>JAAENB010000390.1 GCA_024224995.1 bacterium
GATCGGTGATCGGTGATCGGTTGAGAGAAGGGGTCAGGGGTCAGGGACCGGTTAAGAAAAAGCAGTAGAGGAGACAGGAAAGAGGGACAGGGAACAAGTCACTCTGAACTTTCCCCTCTTACGCCCCCTTTGGGGGTTGGGAGGCAAAAACAATCCCTTTCCCGTCACTATCAACCGTAATCACCTGCTCCTCATGCACTTCCCCGCCAAGCAGCTTCACGGAAAGCGGGTTAAGAATATGCCGTTGAATAGCGCGTTTAATAGGCCGGGCGCCAAACTGGGGATCGAACCCTTCGAGGGAAAGGAACTCCATGGCTTTTTTAGTGATCTTAATAGAGATCCCCCGCTCTTTAAGACGGTTCGCCAGTTCAAGAACCTGGATTTTAATAATCCCTTTAATATGCTTTTCCGAAAGGGGGTTAAAAATAATCGATTCATCGACCCGGTTAAGAAACTCCGGCTTAAAATGTTTCTTCATCTCCATCTCAACCCCGGCATGCCGCTCCTCAATAGGAATGGAAGTATCGCTAATGAACGAAGTCCCGATATTGGAAGTCATAATAATGAGCGTATTACGGAAATCCACCACCCTGCCCTTGGAGTCCGTAAGCCTGCCTTCGTCCAGAATTTGCAGGAAAATATTAAACACGTCATGATGCGCTTTTTCAATCTCATCAAATAACACCACCGAGTACGGTCTACGGCGCACCGCTTCCGTCAGCTGCCCGCCTTCGTCATAGCCCACGTAACCCGGCGGCGCGCCAATAAGCCGCGCCACAGCGTGTTTTTCCATGTACTCCGACATGTCAATGCGGGTAACGGCTTTGGCGTCGTTAAAAATAAATTCAGCCACGGCTTTGGCAGTCTCGGTCTTCCCCACGCCCGTGGGCCCCAGGAAAATAAACGAGCCAATAGGCCTGCCCGGGTCCTGAATCCCCGACCGGGAACGGCGAACCGCGTCACTAATGGCGGAAATGGCAGCGTGCTGGCCAATGACCCGCTGCTCCAGGATCTTTTCCATTTTAAGGAGTTTTTCTTTTTCCCCTTCCAGCATACGGGAAACGGGAATCCCGGTCCACCTGCCAACCACCCCGGCGATCTCCTCTTCCGTAACCTCTTCTTTAAGAAGCGTGCCTTCGCCCTGCATTTCTTTGAGTTTACCGTTCATTTCACCAAGACGGTTTTCCAGCTCTTTAATTTTACCGTAGCGGATCTCGGCCACGCGGTTAAGATCGCCTTCCCGTTCGGCGCGTTGTTCTTCAACGCGGAATTGTTCAATGGCTTCTTTGATATTGCCAATCCCCGTAAGGATCTCTTTTTCGCTCTTCCACCGGGCAACGAGGCCGTTCTTTTTCTCGTTCAGGTTGGCAAGTTCTTCATCGATCTTAGAGAGGCGTTCTATGGAGGACTTGTCTTTTTCTTTTTTGAGCGCTTGTTTTTCAATGGCAAGCTGGCGAATGCGCCGTTCAATTTCATCAATTTCAATGGGCATGGAATCAATCTCCATTTTAATCATGGAGGCCGATTCATCAATAAGGTCAACGGCTTTGTCCGGCAAAAAGCGGTCCGTAATATACCGGTCCGAAAGCACGGCGGCAGCCACAACAGCGGAGTCGGAAATACGCACCCCGTGATGGACTTCATATTTTTCTTTGAGGCCCCGAAGCATAGCAATAGTATCTTCAACCGAAGGTTCTTTCGCGTAAACAGGCTGAAACCGCCGCTCAAGCGCTTTATCTTTTTCAATATATTTCTGATATTCGTTCAGCGTAGTGGCCCCAATGGTACGGAGCTCACCCCTGGCAAGAGCGGGTTTAAGCATATTGGAAGCGTCGTTCCCGCCTTCGGCAGCGCCGGCCCCAACAAGCGTATGAAGCTCATCAATAAAAAGAATAATATCACCATCCGATTCTTCAATCTCGTGAATAACCGCTTTAAGCCGTTCTTCAAATTCGCCCCGGTACTTGGCGCCGGCAATAAGCGCGCCCATATCCAGGCCCGCGATCCGCTTGTTTTTCAGGTTCTCGGGAACATCTCCGGAAACAATCCGCTGAGCAAGCCCTTCAATAATGGCGGTCTTCCCAACCCCGGCCTCACCAATAAGCACGGGATTATTTTTAGTCCGCCGGGAAAGAACCTGCATCACCCTGCGGATCTCTTCGTCCCGGCCAATGACCGGGTCCAGTTTATTCATGCGGGCAAGCTTCGTAAGGTCGCGGGAGAACTTATCCAGGGCGTTATACTGCGCTTCGGCATTCTCGCCATCGGCGCGTTTGCTGCCGCGGATATCCACCAGCACTTTAAGAATATTATCACGAATAAAAGCATGGGCATTCAGCACTTTTTTAGCGCCCGTATCGCCATAGGACGAGAGCGCCAGGATCAGGTGTTCCGTACTGAGGTACTCATCATCCAGGTTCACGGCCTCGTTCCAGGCTTCATTAAGAATATCCCGCAGATCAACAGACAAAGCCCCGCCCCCGGGACCGCCGCCCATCTGGCGGGGAAGCGCTTCAATAATAACATCGGTCTCTTTAATAATCTCGGGAACAGAAGCCCCAATCTTCCGGGCAATGGAACCGAAAATCCCGCCGTCCTGTTCGGCCAGGGCTTTAAGCATATGTTCGGACCGAATATCACTATGATTTTTATCGGTCGCAAAATTTTGCGCCGTAGTAAAGGCATCTTGCGCCTTAAGAGTAAGTTTATCCATTCTCATATCAATTTCCTCCATGAAAAAAAAGTTCAAGGTTCGAGGGCTATGGGCACGCCGCCGGGACAAGCTCACCTGCCCGGGGGGTCACCCCCAAAAGGGCAGACATTGATCCTTTCAAAATCCCTGGATGTATTAGCCCATTTTTAAAAACCAGTCTCTTCCTGGTTTGTCACCCGTTTTATAGTACTTCTCATAACGTGGGGTTTCAACCCCACGTTACACAAAGAAGTTCAAGGTTCAAGGTTTTTTAACACCGGGCCCTTTCTAACCGATCACCGATCACCCGGCCCACAGGGCCTCCGGTCACCATACTTTACCCGGGTATTTTAATAAATCAAATAATTATTTATTTCGAGGATAAAAACAGCTCAAATGTATATAATTTGAGTAAAACGTCAAGAGAAAAACCAGGGGTCAGCTGCTCCCCCTCTTCCATTAACAATTAACAATTGACAATTCAGCATTAATCATTACCCTGTAACACAGAAGCCAAAAAACCCCGGAGAGCACCGTGCCCATAGAAATAAAATTCCTGGTATTCCAGGTACTCATATTAATCCCGTTTATCCTGGGAACAATACTCAAAAAAAAGATCACGCGCCCGGCGGAATTCGCCCGCAAGCTCATACGCTTTAACCTGGCAGCGATCACACCGCCCGTAGTACTCTGGAGTATCTGGGGACTCACCATACACATGGACCTGCTCTATTTACCGCTCGCGGGCATCACCCTGGTGCTCCTGGGATTTATACTGGGCAGGCTGAGTCTGCCGCTCCTGCGCCGGGAAGGAAAAAGCAAAGCAACCTGGTTAATCAGCAGCTCCCTGGCAAACCACGGCTTTACCATGGGCGGGTTTATCTGTTATCTCTTTGTGGGAGAAAAGGGCCTGGGCCTCTCGTCCATATTCCTCATATATTTTATGCCCTATATCTTCCTGGTAATATTCCCCTTCTCCCGGAGAGCGTCACGCGGCACCGGGCACGAAGAAAAAAAACAAAGTGTGATACCAGGTCTCAAGGAGTTTTTCCGAGACCCCCAGAACCTCACCCTGTACGCGGTCTTCGCGGCCCTTCTCCTCCATCTTTTTTCCACCCCAAGGCCCGATATTTATTTTCCAATAGATATCCTCTTAATGATATCAATATCACTCTATTATTTCACCCTGGGAATAAACTTCACCTTCGGCGATGTACGGGCAATAAAAAGAGAGCACCTGCTCCTGGCGGCAATCAAATTCTTAATATTACCGGTAATAACATACCTTCTCTTAAGGATCGTAAACCTGGACAAAGACGTGGAACAGGTAATACTCATAGAGTCCTGCATGCCCGCGGCAGTCTATTCCGTAGTCAGCTCCATCCTCTACGATCTCGACTCCCCACTCGCGTCGGGCTTATTCGTGGCAAACACCATACTCTTTATATTCCTCGTCCTGCCGGTATTGTTTATGACTTATATATTGTAGACTCTCAAGAAACTCTTTTTAAATAGGGCTGGTTTCCCGGGGATTTTGCCCGGGGTCTGTTTTGAGACGTTGCAGTGCAACGTCTTTACGGGCTGGTTTCCGAAGATTTTATCCCGGGGCCTTGCTCTGCCTCACGGGGTTTTTAACCCCGGGAAACAGAAAAGGCTCCGGTTAATATCACCCCAAACAGAAACCGATCCATATATATAAACAGTTTCTGACCTATTTTTCCCGGCCATCCGGTCCCTGAGCGGAGCCGAAGGGCCGGGTCCACACTCTCAAGAAATTCTTTTTAAACAGGGCCTGTTCCCGGGAGATGTTATCCGGGTTCTGCTCTGCTGCCCTATGGGGTGCGACCCCTGCGAGGGGTTAAAACCCCGGGCTAAAATTAGCTCATTTTCAAAAACTCTTGCGCCCCCTCCGGGGGTTGGGGGGCCGAGAGAAACAGCCCCTGGTATTATTATATATCACCGCAGTTTCTTCCATATTCTCCCCGGCCCTGCCGGTATCATTCTTAACCGATCACCGATTACCGATTACCTCTTTTTCCTGGACATTTCCAGATATGTCTGATTTTGCCGTGACAACGCGGTAAAATCGTTGTATTGTTACTACCGTCCGGACGGTTCTAAAATACGCACAAATTAAAATTTAAGTATCTGGAGGAGGCTTTAATGGCTTCAATTAAATCAATAAAATCAATATTTTCATTCGTTATTTTGTCGGTATTCCTGTTTGCGGGATGCGGGGATATTACTACTCTGGCAGATGATATACCTGACGCGGAAAACCTGTTTTTTACCTCAGACGGAAGACTCTTTATTACAGGTTCAGAGCATATTTATGAGTATACTGAAAGTGAAGGAGCTAAAGTTGTTTATAATACACCAAAGGCGGAGTTTGGCGGTATGGCCCAGTATGGGGATTCTTTATACGCAGTCCGAATGACAGTACAGTTTGATCTTTGTCAGCAAATAGACCTGGTTGAAATGATTAACCAGGGGCTGGTTCCATACCTGTATAATATGCTGAGTGATATTATAATAGAAAAAGAGCTCGTAAGAGCGGATCTTACGGAATCAACTCTTTCTTTTAAGCCGGTTTATGTCTTGCGGGATATGTTTATGCCCAATGGAATGGTTGCCGATGATTCCGGTAACCTCTATATTGCCGATGAAACCATAGTTTCCCTGGGGCAAATTGTAAAAGTGAATGTTTCGGGCGATACCATAACCCAGGAAACCTGGTTATCGACAGATGATGGTCTTTCTTCTCCTAATGGAATGGCCGTCAGGGGAAATACCATATATTTTACCGATTTTAAGATGAGTTCCGCTAAAGCTATGGTTAAAAAGGTCAACATTATTGACGGTTTTCCCGGACCAGTAACAACCCTGTATACAAAAACAGGCTTTTTCGATGACCTTGATGCCGGTTCATACAGGGGAATTGACGGAGTGGTCGTTGCTGATTACGCGGGCAGATCTTTGCTGCTGGTTAAAGAGAGCGGCGGCCTGGTCACCCCAATAAAGGAGGGAGAACTGGATTATCCTTCTGCTGTCCTCATCGGAAGAGGATCAATGTTTGACTCCCATGAGCTGATCGTAACAGAAAAAGGCTTTATATTCGAAAAAAATTCAAATTTCGGAAACAAAGTCATTCTCATCGAAGAGTGAGTGTTTGTTTTCCCCCTGATCCCCCGGAGGATCAGGGGGCTCTCTTCCCTTGCCCCTTTTTCCTTGCCCCTGTTTTCTTTTTTCTCTTGATTTTATAAGCAAAAAAGAGGACATTGTATGCAGTATCCGGAGGGTCAGGAGTATGCAGAATGGAAAATAAAATGATACGATTAATATGCTCGGAAGCAACCGCTCGAACGCATTCCTACGAGAAAAGAACCGGAGAGGTTGTAGAGACGGAAGCGTATAAAGTGCGGGGCTATATTGAAACGGAAAAACTGGAAGGGAAAAAATCGGTTATTGTGAGGAGTTCCTGCAATAACTGGGAGCCGGCGTACGCGAATTTTTTAGAGTCTCTGAGTCCAACAAAAGAATTATGGGAATTTTCCATTGGGAATTACAATCCCTATGATATAAAAAAGGATTTTGGGAGCTACAGCAATAACTTCATCCCCGGGTATAAGCTCACTCTCAGGTTCCGAGCGGGAGAGCAGGAATTTCTTGATGATAATAATTCGGAAAAATACGAGTCCGCGTATGGCGGTGAGATTGATGAGCGGAAAGTAATACTCATATCGCATCATTGGGGCATTATCCTGGCAAAAGATTTTGGAAGTGAAAGACAGGTGAAAGTGCTGTATACCTATGATGGCTGGGAAACCGTAAAGACCATAGAGGCTGACTACATGAAACCATTTTTTGGCACCGGAGCTTCATTGTGGAGCTATGATATCCCGGAAGTGAGTGCCCCCCTGGAATTGTCTGTATCCTATACTGTAGATAATGAGAAATTCTGGGATAATGATGATGGCAGGAATCATAAATTTTGAATATACAATATAAACATCTAATTATTTTTTTAGCTCTTTTTCTCTTTATTAGCTTTAACGGCGCGTGTAAAAAAAAGGCTGAACAATGGCCTTTTCCCAATATAGAGCCGGTATATCCGAAAGCGTACAGCTCTTTCGACTTTGACGGTATATCTGAGTCTTCAGGTCTTGTAAAAAGCAGGAAGTGGGAAAATGTTTATTGGACCCTCAATGATTCCGGAAACCAGGCAAAGATTTATCCCGTAACCAGGGAAGGAAAACTGATCAAACCGCAGACACACAGCTCTTCCGAAGGAATAGTTGTTAAGAACGCTGAAAATACAGACTGGGAAGATATTGCGGCAGATGATAAAGGGAATCTTATTATTGGAGATTTTGGTAATAACAAGAATACCCGGAGAGACCTGGTCTTATATATAGTAAAAGAACCGGACCCATATACCACCGTAGAAGTAGAGGCCGCTCAAAAGATACCCTTCTATTTCCCGGACCAGGAAGGATACCCGCCTCAAAAGAAAAATTTCGACCTGGAAGCCCTTTTTGTGGCAAATGGCAGGTTTTATGTTTTAACAAAGCATAGAAGTGACATAAATACAAAATTGTATCGTTTTGACTCTTTAGATTCCTCAAAGAAAAATCCGCTAACCTTGCTGGGAACCTATGCGATACAGGGACGGGTAACCGGGGCAGATACATCACCCGATGGCAATATGTTGACAGTACTAACATATTACGGGATCTGGCTTTTTGAAGCAAAACAAGGGACAGATTTTTTTAAAGGGGAATTCTCCTGGCTTCCCATGGTTGCCGGGCAGTGTGAGGGGATCTGTTTTGATGGAGATACAATTGTAATCAGCAATGAAGAGAAAATGCTTTTTGAAGTGAATCCGGACAAAATACGGAACTCAAAGGCCCTTCCTGCTGCGTTTTCCATGAAAGTACTGCCATAGTTGTATGATTTAATATATTTTTTAGTTGATTTACTAAAACCACCCTATATACTTGCTTAAAATTTTTTTACTCTGGAATCAAGAGAAGGCAGGTTTTTTATTCATGAATAATACAACAACTATTCTTGAGCATGTTCATATAAAACAGGCCGATATTACAAAAGAACAAACCGGGGCTATTGTTAACGCGGCAAATCCAAGTCTTCTTGGCGGCGGCGGAGTTGATGGAGCTATTCACCGGGCAGCCGGGCCGGGGCTTTATGAGGAATGTAAAAAAGTTGGAGGCTGTTCTCACGGAGAAGCTCGAATAACAAAAGGATACAAGCTTGCGGCAGAAAATGTTATACATACTCCGGGGCCAATATATAAGGACGGAATGAATGGAGAAGGGGATATTTTAAAAAATTCGTATTATAATTCCCTTCTTTTAGCCAGGGAGAATGACCTTCGGTCTATCTCATTTCCCGCGATTTCAACCGGAGTGTATGGATTTCCCAAAGAAGAGGCATGTTCCATCGCGGTAAATACGGTTGTGGAATTTATGGAACAATATTCGTATATACTGGATGTATATTTTGTTCTTTTCGACAGCCGTAATTATAATATCTATAAGAATTTTATAGCAAATAAAATGAAACAGGAAAATTGAAATATGAATTATCCGGATACATTAAAAGAAACATCGGAAAAATTTAACAGCATTGTTTGCCTGGGGCTTGACCCGGTTATTGAGGATATCCCTGAAAAGGGAACCCCGGCTGAAAAGATTGTTGTGTTCTATGAAGAGATACTTAACAAAATAGTTCAAACAAAAACATACCCTTCAGCGGTAAAACCGAATTACGCTTTTTACGCGCAGTACGGCATTGAGGGGATTGAAGCCCTGGTGCGGATAATAGAACTGTACAAAAAAGAAGGGCTTCCGGTAATCCTTGATTTTAAACGGGGAGATATTGGGAAGACAGCTAAGGCATACGCGAAAGAAGCCTTTGATTTTTTCCAGGCCGACGCGGTAACACTTTCTCCGTACCTGGGGTATGATTCAATATCCCCTTTTATTGAAGGATATCCGGATAAAGGATATTATATCCTTACTAAAACTTCAAACAAAAGTTCCGGAGAGCTTCAGGATATTGAATATAACGGGGCTCCCTTCTTTTTGTATGTTGCCGGTAAATTACTGGACTGGTATCATCCCGGTATTGGATCTGTAGTGGGAGCAACATACCCCGAACAGTTGTCGGAGGTTTCAAAGATATTTATTGATTCCGGTAAAGATATTCCCTTGCTTATTCCGGGCATTGGAGCCCAGGGTGGAAGCCTTGAAGAAGTAATGAAGGTACTGCGGCTGTTTGGGAATCCACGGATTCACCGGATTAATTCATCAAGCGGCATCAATTACGCGTATAAAAAATATGAAGGGATGCATTATTCCGACGCGGCAGTAAAAGCCTTAAAGGAATTAAATGATCAAATAAACGAGCTCGGGTTAGAATAAGCTCATGTATGATAGAGATGGCAAGAAAGATTCGGTCCTCATCGTTTATAGTAAAGATAAGATGGCAACCGATATCTCTTCGGCCCTGGAAGGGGTTATCTCTATTGTCAGGGCGCGGAATGTTGTTGAAGCCCTAAGCAGCATGACCTTCCATGTTCCCAGCCTGATTATCTCGGATATTGATCTTCCCGGTATTAGCGGGATATATCTCATCAAAAATATCCGTAAGAATATAAAGACCAGGCTTATTCCATTTATCATTATAACGTCTATAGATCAAATAAAAGAACGGATTGAGTCCATAGAAGCGGGAGCGGACGCGTATATTGTGTACCCCTTTGTCCCTGAGGAGTTGGCAGCTGTTGTTAAATCCAAACTTGAAAAATATAAAGAATTCTATCTTCTTTCAATTACCGATGAATTGACGCGCTTGTTCAACAGAAGGGAATTCATAAAAAAGATTAACGACCAGGTATCTTTTCATCCTCATGATGTAATCTCACTGGCAATTCTTGATATTGATTTTTTTAAAAAAGTCAATGATGTGTACGGCCACCAGGTTGGCGATACGGTCCTTATGCGTCTTGCTGAAATATTAAAGAGCAGGATCTCTCAAGCTTTTTTCCCGGCCAGGTTTGGCGGGGAAGAGTTTGTTATTCTGCTCATTGGAATGGATATTGAAGCATCCAAAATAGAAATGGAAGATATGCTCGATGAGTTTGCTGCCGTAATGTTTAAAACAAAAAAAAGTAATTTCCGGGTTACGTTCAGTGTTGGCGTTGCCGAATATCCAACAATGGCATTAAACGCGTCGGAACTTCTTTCACGGGCCGACCAGGCCCTGTATTCGGCAAAAAGAGACGGAAGAAACCGGGTTTATACTTTTAGCCCTATTATGTCCAGGAACGATAAATTCTGGGAATATTTAAGGCTTAAGAATAAGATATTTGTTGATGATAAATCCCATGACACAATAACAAACCTTCCGTACCTTCCGCATCTTCTTGAAATTATTTCCAGCCTGGATTTTGAAGTGAGAAATCTCGGGATTTTAATTATTAAACTTCACCCGGTTTATGAAATTTCAAATTATCTCAGCAGTAATAATTATAGTTATGACATTGAAAATATTAAAATATTAATCGCGAAAACCGCAGAATCTGTTTTCCCTTCTGATATGTTTATTGGACTTCTTGATTTTTTTAATTATGAGTTCATTATAACATTCCCGAGTCCCGTTGATTTTTCTTTTAACCTGGAAAAGTTTAACCAGATTTGTAAAGAAATATGCCAGGCCATAAACAAGGGCATTGGGGGATTCAATATGGAAATATCCTATTCCAGTAATGTTGTTTCTTTTGACCGGGCAAACCCACGGCAAATATTTTCGGATATAAATAATATCAAAAAAACGAAAAAAATACCGGGAAAAAAACGGAAATTTTCAAAGTTTTTAACCGCTTTTGAAAAGATCACGAATGGAGCTGATTTAAAAAAATATCTTATTGTTAAAAGTTTCCGCAACCTGGAAACATATAAAAGCGAATTCCTCTATCTTTCTCTTCTTGATCCCTTTGGGCAATCAAATATCCTGGGAGCCTTACTGGAAAGTTCTATTGGAGATATCAAGACCTTTGTACTGTTTCTCGAATTACTTAATAGTTCATTCCGGGATGAAATGACCGGGCCTTTCCTTCTGGACTGGATTCCTTCTATTGAATTTTCCGAATATCTTAAAGCGGTGCAAAAGGCCTTTCAAGGCAGGGAAGTTGTTATACTTATTGATGAACAGCATCTTTCCATGATTAATGAATCACGGCTGATACCGGTTGTGAACAAATTACCTGAGAATATAACCCTGGGGGTCGATAATTGCTACATTGGAAATGAAATCCTTGGTTTTCTTTCTCTTCTTGATTTTAAACTGCTTCTTTTCTCGGAAAATATTACCCGGGAACTCCATCTTTTTAAAGATAGAATAAAGGTCATTAGTGGTCTCAAAATTTTTCTTGATCAACTGGGAATTCTGGCAATCGCGAAGAATATTGAACAGGAAGAAGAATTCCAGGTAATAAAAGACCTGAATATTACCTATGCTTCAGGAACTCATGTTGAAGAACTACTGCTGGAAGATCCTGAAATTGTTGTATAATTATTTTCCCCGCGCGTTATTTTATATACTATTTTTTTTTATTATTTCGATACTAGCATGCAAGAGCGAGTTCTCTTCTTCAGTTTCCAATCTTCCCGCTAACGGAACCAGTTCCGGCCAGGTTGTTCTCACAAAAGGATTCTTCTCCTCCCGAGAGACAATTACCGTCCCGCCTCACTCCGATGCCATAGAGATTATTAAACACGAAAAAGACCGCCATGTCGAACGAATATATTTCAGGAGCACACTTGTTCCCGGAACGGTAATTTTTCGCTGCGGGAATGAAACACCGGTAAAACTCACTTTTTATAAAACAATACCGGACCTGGACAGGGACGGGTTTCCGGACGAGGCCGAATTGAGTTCTCACGCCGATAGAGAAGCTTTCAGGAACTGGTTTGTCAGGATCGCGGAATCTCAGTATCTTAAAAGGAACGGAACCTGGAATAAAAAGGAACGGGATTGTTCGGGCCTGGTACGCTTTGCCTATAAAGAAGCCCTGAAAAAGCACAATCTTCAATGGCAGAGAAAACACGGTATTGTAATAGATAAAAATTTGCCTGATGTTGCTAAGTTTACCTTCCCCGATGTTCCGGTTTTAGGAGAGAAACTTTTTAAAATATCCGGCGGCACTGCCGCGGATGGTACCTCTTTTGGTTATTTTGCCGATTCCGAGACATTGATGAAATACAATTCTTTCCTGGTAAACAGGAATATTGAAGACGCGAAAAAGGGCGATATTCTTTTCTTTTTTAATATGGGAAACGCCAAATACCCCTATCATTCCATGATTGTCGCGGAGATTACCGGAAATACTATTATCATTATTTATCATACCGGGGAAAAAGATATTTTAAAAAGAGTCCCGGTTTCCTACCTTGACCGGAGTAAAATATTCAGGCCTATATCCTGGAATAGGCACTTTTTAGGAGTCTTCAGGTTCCATATTCTGCACTAATTCTATTTGAAAGTGGCACTGTTTTTATATATATTTATAGTAAGATGTAAACCCGGTGAGGAGGTATACGATGGAAGCGCTGTATTTCGCTCTATCTCTTCTAACAATGTTATTTATCATGCGGTACTGGCATCTTTTCTTCAGGATTTTCGACAGGAGACATGGAGAACGGCGGATTTACGATAACCGTTTCGCAGGAATTGGTGTTCTCGACAAGAGAATGATTGAAAGACGGGAGCATTAAGATTAATGCTCCCACAAGTCTATTCATCTTTCACAAGCGGAATTGTGATCCTGGCATTGACCTTTATCTCAAAACCTTTTGCCAGGTCGGAATAATCTTTGATATTATGGACCGTTATTTTTCCGTTATGTTTCTTAACAATATTCTCTACTTCTGTAAGGCCAAGTCCAAAGTCGAGGGTATTAAACTCGTCAAAAACTTTTTTTGTTAACCGGTAAAAAGGCTCGAATATGATATTTTCATATTCCATTGGAATGCCCCATCGTTCATCTTCGTCGGTCGTTGCGTTGTTTATTACGCTTAAGGAAAGCTCTTCGTCCAGAACTTCCAGAAGTACTATTATTGTAGATTCTGCTTCTGAAAATTTACACGCGTTGAGCAGGAGCTCCTGGAGACCCCTGGCCGCGTATTTTACACTGATTTTCATATGAATATTGCCATGCGCCTCTTTTGGGTCATTGAGCAGAATTCGCTGGTTCTTTATTTTCTGGGAGTTTTCGAAACTGTCAATTACCTGTTTTACATATTGCCAGAGTTCTTTATATGTTATCGTTTCAAGTTCAATATTTTCCGTAATTAAAACATTTAATTCACTAAAAACTTTTAATGCTTTTTCCGCCATATGGGCATTCTCATCCAGGAGATCAATGAGCTCTCCCTTTACCAGGTAGTCTTCACCCTGTTTTTTCGCGAATGATTTAATGAGGTTGGCTATAGAGACCAGTGTTCCAAAACCGGTTCCCCTGTTGAAACTGGTCTGCAGGTTGTAAAATAATGATTTGTCCACCCTGTCGGAGTCCCCGGTTTTGAGACGTTCTTCCCACCGGTACCACTCAAGGTGATTTTCAAGGCGAATTACCTTTTCTTTCTCCATTATATACTGGGTTCTTTTTACTTCGGCTATTTCAAAAGCTTTATCGACTTTTATGAGCAGTTTGTCCATATCTATAGGTTTTACCAGGTAATCAAAGACCCCTTTTTTCATGATATCTATTATATATGAAGATTCTTCATGTATGGTTTCCACAATGATTATTGGCGGCATGGGGAATTTTTTTAGCTGGGTAATAAGCTCATTCCCGTCCATGATGGGCATTTCAATATCCGTAATTACCACAAGAAAAGGGTCTTTTTTGAATTCTTCAACCGCTTCTTTCCCGTTCTCAACTGCCGTAACCAGGTATCCCTCAAATTGAAGTAAATCCTTCATCATCGATAATGAAGCATGGTCATCCTCTACAATAAGAACACGTTTCTCATCCATCTGCATCTCCTCCTCTGCTGTCAGAAGTATAATGTATCATAAAAATAGATCAAGTAAAATTATATTTATTGTAAGGGCAATGTTACGGTGAAGATGCTTCCTTCGTCCGGCTTGCTGGTGACAATGATTGTTCCTCCATGAAGTTCCACCAGTTTTTTTGTGATCGACAAGCCTAAACCCGTACCTTTGTTTTTTACGGCTTTATCCACAACTACCTGCTTAAACTGGTCGAAAATCTCGGGTAAATCTTTTTTCGGTATTCCAATCCCTTCGTCCCATACTGTTAATAAAATATTTTTATCCTCCCGGTGTGATTCTATCCCGATCCGTTTTCCCGCATGGGTGAATTTAATGGCATTGGACAAAAGATTGTATATTACCTGCTTTATTTTTATTTTATCGGCATTTAATACCCCTAAACCCTCTTCTATATCCAGGTTTATTATTATTGATTTTTCATCTGCCAGAGGTTTAATTGAAATATATAGCCGGGTAATCATCTGGTTAAAGTCGAACCTGGTCCTTTCTATCTGGAGATTGCCCGCTTCAACCTTTGATATATCAAGAAGATCGGTAATTATTTTAAGAAGATGCTGCCCGCTGTCCTGGATAATACTGATATATTCCAGCTGTTTTTCACTGAGCTTATCAACTTGCTGCATCTCAAGAAGCCTGCAATGTCCCATAATACTGTTTAACGGGGTTTTAAGCTCATGGCTCATGTTGGCCAGAAAAGTGCTTTTCGCTTTATTCGCGTTTTCCGCTGATTCTTTTGCTTCTGTTAATTCTTTCTGAACTCTTTTTTGCTCGCTTATATCAATGGCCACGCCCATAAGGCCAACAGGCTGATTCATTTTTAGTAATCGTTTTGTATTTACGCGGCAGGGGAATGAGGCCCCGTCTTTTCTTATGCCGGTAAATTCTTTACTCCCTATATCATCCCTCTTCATTATTTCTTTGAGATATTTTATTGCCTCTATATGTTCGTTCTTTGCCAGTACATTCAATATATTAAGACCGGTTTCAATATCTTCTTTTGTATACCCGAACATTTTATACGCGGCATCATTCGCGAAAGTTACGGTCCCGTCAAGTTCCGCTTCAAATACAGGGTCCGGTAAAAGACTGGCCATTTCCCTGAATCTTTTTTCACTTTCCTGGAGTTTTTTCCCAATCAACATCTGTATACTGATATCCCGGGCAATAGCATGAAACCCGACAATTTCATTATTGCTTATTACGGGTTTGGTGTTCTGGGAAAGCCAGACAATCTTTCCGCTTTTGGACTTCACAGGGAATTCAACAACAAAATGGGGAGTGGCTTTTTGAATTTGCTCTTTGACCAGGCTTTCGGTGATTTTTCTAAATTCAGGGAGTATGAGGTCAAGGAAATGCGTACCAATCAATTCATGGACTGTATATCCCAGAATTCGCGTAACAACACTATTCAGGTATATCAAACTCCCTGACTGGTCTGTTTTAAAAATAATATCATTGGCGTTTTCAATAATGTCCCGGTATTGAGATTCCCGTTCCTTGAGGAGCGACTTAAAATATTTTTTCTCGGTTACATCATCGAAAACTATCATGCCGCCGCTGATTTCTCTATTGTTATTTTTGATAGGGAGCGCGATGAATTCCACCGCTTTGCTTACGCCGTATTTGTCTACCAAAATTGTTATGTTTGACAGCTCTTCTACAACCCCTTGCTGTAATACCCGGTGAAGGAGGTTTAATTTTGCCCAGGGTTTTTCATAAAAAATAGGAAATACTGTCTGAATCTCGTTCCCGCAGGCGTCTATGTTATCCCAGCCGGTAATAATTTCAGCTTCATGATTAATATAGGTAACAAGCCCATTTCTATCAAACGAAACAATTGCTTCCCCTGTTTGCTCTACTATCCGGGGAATCCATGACTCGCTTTTAATCAGGTCATTCCAGAGTTTGTGTTTTTTTATGCCATTTTCAAGAGCAAGCTGCAGCTCTTTATCTCTAATGGGGTGGAAAATAATCCCATATGTCCCTTTTTTATGTATTTTTTCATAAATTTCTTCATCATTAATGTCAATATAGTAAATTACAGGAACATGAAAGTTTTTCTGAATTTCTTCCGCTTGTTCAATCTTATTATCCACGTCCTGAAAAACAGGCAATAGTATCAGGTCCGGCTTTTGCCTTTGCGGCATATCAAGGTTGTTTACATCCAGGTTGTTTTCTATATGAACAAGATATTGCAGCTTTATGAGGATTTCCAGGTCATCCCGGAACTTGTTCTGTTCATCTTCAACAATTACTATTTTGATTTGTGCCACTATACTTCTCCGGAAAAGAGTCAAAAAAGAGTCTTGTTTTTATTCTATTCTATTTTAAAAGGAATTGCAAGAAATTATTTAACAAAAAAAGCTTGCCACCTGTTCCTGATTTTTTAGACTTGAAAACAGGAAATGGTGCAATGCGAGAAGTTTATCCCGGAATTTTTATGATAACCGAACAGGGCTTTAAGGGAATTAAGCCTCCGGTTAATATGTATGTGATTACCGGGAATAATGGGCTCATTTTTGATGCCGGGTATGGCCTCTCAAGTGACGTGAAATTTTTCCTCAAAGAATATAATGCCATTGAGTCTATCTGCAAATCTCGGAATACGCCCTTCTCTATTTCGCGGATCCTTCCCAGCCATATGCATGGTGATCATTTTTCAGGGTTAAATAAAATTAAAGCAGCTCTTGGCGTTTCTATCCTGCTTACCCGGAACATGGCAGAGATTGTTCCTTCGTGGAAAACCTATCGTAACTCATTCAAAGATGTTCGTCCCTTATCCCATGAATCCGAATCGACCTGGCCTCAGCAGTTACTGGGCAGGGTTTCCAAACGTATAAGCGACTTTGTTTTTCTTAAGGTCTTTGGGGTGGACTTCGTTGAAAAGCCCGATTTTTTCATTGAAGAAAGTTCAACGATTGCTATCAATAATGAAGAATGGGAAATTTTCCCTTCCCCCGGTCACGCGCGAGAGCATATTTCATTATATGACCCCCGTAAGGGGATTTTGTTTGCCGGAGATAATGTAATAAGAAGCATCACTCCCTGGCTGGGCCCTCCCCGGTCGGATATCAACGAATATATTTCTTCCCTGGAACATATGCTTACGCTTCCAAAGCTTGAGGTTATTCTGAGCGCTCACGGGAGCCCCGTGGTAAATCCTAAAGACAGGATCAGGGAAATTATTTCCTGGCGGAATGAGCGGACGGAACATGTTATGTTTATTATCAGGAAATACGCGGAGCATGGTGTTGGTTTTAAACAGATTGTTGATGAATTATATCCCGGGTTTGGACTTAAAAAAAAGCTCGCTCAAGGCTGGGTCCAGTTGACTATTGAATACCTCGAAGAAGCCGGACGGATTGAGATACAACGTCCGGATGGGAAGGTTTTGTTTTTTGCTTGTGAGTGATCTATTAGGGCACGGCGCGCCGAACCCCTACGCGTACCAATCCCCTCGCAGGGGTCGCACACTTCCCGGAATCTCCATAACCCTGGCCTGAAACCAGCCAGTAAAGACGTTGCACTGCAACGTCTCTCAGAACCAAACCCCGGCCCGGAGTATCTTCGCAAAACAGACCCCGGTATCAACACAGTTTCTGACCTGTTTTTCCCGGCCCTACACACATCAGAATTAGCGAAGGACAAATGTTTTTACCAATATTACAATTGCTATTATGTTTTGTACTATCAATATGGCCGCAATTATTCGATAGTATATTTTTTGATCAAAAAGATTGTCGATGTTTCGCAGCGCGAAGATTGGAGCGTAAAAAGGAATTACGAGGCAGTGTACTCCACTCGTGAAATTATACCTGAACCCCTCTACCGTGATAATTATATATTCTGCCGAAATAAGTGAAGCCGCAGCTATTAGAACTCCAATGAATCCAATAGAGTACAGTGGAATAATAAGTAAAATACCCATAAATATAATAACCGGATCAAATAGCTTAAACTCATAACGTTTTGAGCCCGCTGTTTCTTTTATAAATAAAGATACTATCACTCCAATAAAAAAGAAGATAAGAATAGGAATTGTGATAATAACCAGCCCGGTTATATCTTGCGCCGGGGAGAGCAATGCTGCCATATAAACGCTTCCAATAAAACCTATCCTGGTTTTTGCCCTGGAAAACCGGTTGCTGATAATATTGATTTTCGTGAGAGAATAAAAAAATATGGGAAGGCTGATCAACAGCCCCATTATGAAAGAACCTTTCATAAGATGTACCTGGTATCGATCAGCTGAAATCATACTCATAAAGCTTATCAATCTATTGAAAGTAAACGGAACAACAAAAATTAGTGTTGCTATACATGCGGAAGAAAATATAATTCCCGAAAGAAGGGCAGGGAAAAACACCCGTTTTTGATCCTGTTTGCAGTAGATCGTTAAAAAAGTATACATCGTGTAAAATATCAGGGGAGAGGTCAAAAGCATGGAATAATAAAGGGAGACCTGTAACTTAAGCATAAACCCTCCGTAAAAGGAGAATATGCCCTGCCCTACCTTTTGCGGCGTAAGTGCCGATATTATTATGTTTGCAAAAAAGAATAATATTATTGCAGACAGAATGTATGCGATACCGGTAATTATTAAGGGCTTGCGTATTTTGTTGTAATCTTTTTTCATTTCTATCATCCCTGATATTTTTTATTAGACTCTATAAGAATAACGGTTTCGTGTAAAGTCTTTTGTCAAAAATCAATATAGCTCACACAATACGGTATTTTGATAAATTATTAGAATTTTTAGTCCAAAAGTCTTCTTTTATGTTCAAATTAGATGCTTTTTTTGTAAAAAATAAAAATATGCTACCCGTTACGAAGCATCTTATTTTGATTGGTATAAACTTCAAAGGAGCCTGGATTTTTTTTTGGCTCTTTTAGGAGAGGGAAATAATATTTTATACCAAAGGAGAGTTTTTTATGAAAGAAAAAATTTATCGAAGTTTTATGGGACTGGTTGTGGCAGGAGTATTGACTTTTACCGGGTGTGAAGCCGGTCTTGGTCAAAATGACTCCGGTAGTGATTCAAGTGAGGGGTTCAGTTTTTCTGAAATTTACTCAAATATCAATGCCATGCAGGAAGAGATTGAGAGTTTGAAAAAGACTAATGAAGAACAGCTGGAAATGATTGAAGCTTTACAGATTTCGGTTGTTCCGGTTGGATCTATTACTGCATTGGAAAAAACAATAGACGGATCGGTTTATATCCCTGAGGGATGGGCCGAATGCAACGGCCAGGTTGTTTCTGATGTTGACTCCTTATTCTATGGTGAAACTGTTCCGAACCTGAATGGAGAAAACAGGTTTTTAAGAGGCCAAGCAGGACTTTCTTCAGCTACTGATCCTTCTGTTTTAAAGGGGGGAACTACAACTCATACACATAGTTTTACGCAAACTTCCGTGGATTTAGCTCCTGATGCCAGTGGCGACACTAGCGGAGCTTATACTAATCCGGCAAACCATTTGCCTCCTTACTATAGTGTCACCTGGATAATACGTATTAAATAAATAAAAAGATTCCGGAGACGGATCAATATTGTAGAGACGCTGCATGCAGCGCCTCTACGGTCATTACCTTACATACCGGGCCTTCATTTTCCACTCCAGCCCCAGCCACATAATAACCACGGGCACAAAAGAAACAGCTATAAACAGCACATTCGTCATTGCCCCGGTCCACTCCGAAGAGAATCCGCCCAAAAGCGAGCTGTTATAAAAACAGTAAAACAATTCCGCCAGGTCAATACTTCCCATGCCGCCGGAATTTTCCGCGCCTGTATTCAGGGCGTTAACCAGCCAGGCAACAATTCCCACAATGGCAATAGACGCAAAAGAGAAAAAGTCCCTGGACCGGGTTCCTTCACCGGAAAACCGGGTGCCGATATAAAAATAAAATCCCATCATAAACAGGGAAAAAAGAAATCCCCATCCCGCAGGAAGCCCGTCAAAACGGAAAAATACGATTATACCGATGGCGCTCGCGAAAAGGTGTGTTAGTAACGCTAGAAAATGTTTTTTTATCATTGTTTTTCCTCCGGAAAAAAGTTTTTTTAAATTTTAAATTTTTTGTTGTTGGTTGTAGGGGAGAGGCATGCCTCTCCCCTACAACCAACAACCTACAACCAGCAATCAACGTTTTTACGGAACCTATTCGTTTCTACGAAACCGTTTCGCTTCAACATCCATTTGCATTGTCTAGCTCGTCTCCCCACGCATATTGCTTACAATATTATACAGGTTTTCAACAGAAGCCAGGCGCGGTTCAACCGGAGCTTCAGCGACGATCTCAATATGAGACCAGAATCGCCTGGGGCGTTTCGCCATAGCAGTTCCGCCTTCGTAGCTGAAGAAGCTTCCCCAGAGTCCTTTGAGCGTAAGAGGGATAACGGGAACCGGGTCGCGTTTGATTATTTTTTCAATTCCCGGTTTAAACATATCAATCTCACCGTCCCGGGTAAGACTTCCTTCAGGGAAAATACAAACCAGCTCTCCGTTCTTCAGCGCCTGTGAAATCTCATCAAAACCTTTCTCATAGACGTCGGGCTTTTCGTGTTTCGGAGCAATGGGAATCACCCCCGTAGTTCTGAATATATAGTTAAGCCCGCTTGCGTGATAATACATATCATCCATAACAAACCTGATGTTCCGCTTACAGGAAGCCGCGATCAAGAGCGCGTCAATAAAGGTCACATGATTGGAAACCAGCACAGCAGCTCCCTCTTCAGGGATCATGTCAAGGTCAACACGCTTGATCCGGTACATAATACGCATGATTGTTGATGTTATCATTACAATAACGTTCTTTGGAACTTTGGTGAAAATATACCCGGCAACAACAAAACTCATTCCCGCAAGAACCAGGAAGAATTGAGGAATTGAAAGACCGGCAACGCCAAGCAGCAGAATAGCAAGTCCCGCAGAAGCTACCATATACAGAGCGTTCATAATATTATTGGTGGCGATTATTCTGGATCTGGTTTCGGGTTTTGATTTTATTTGCATAAGCGCGTAAAGGGGGACGATATAGAGTCCGCCAAACACACCAACCATAGTAAGGTCAACAAGAACCCGGATGCTTCCTGAAGTTCCAAGGAATTGTGAAATAGTCATGAGCCCTGCAGCAGCGGGAGTCTCATACGCGAGAGCAAGGTCAATACCGAATATACTCATGCCAAGAAGCCCAAAGGGAATAAGACCGGGCTGAACTTTTTTACCCGAGATCTTTTCACATAAAAGAGAACCGGCGCCAACACCAACAGAAAACATCGCCAGCAGCAGGGTAACAACACCTTCGGAACCTTTTAAAACGTCTTTGGTAAAATTGGGCAGCTGGGTAAGATAGGCAGCACCAACAAACCAGAACCATGATATTGCAAGAATAGAAAGCCACGCGATACGCTGTTTTTTCGCGTCTTTAACGTTCTTCCATGTTTCGGTAAAAAGATTCCAGTTAATCTTAAGATCGGGAGCAACAGCTTTTGCTTCGGGAATAGACCGGGAAGCAATCCATCCGCACAGGGCAAAAAATACAACACCCGCGCCAATCCGGAGCTCTCCGCCCTCAAGCTGGCTTAAGATCCCGCCCGTGATTGTACCAATAAGAATGGCAACAAAAGTTCCCATTTCAACCATAGCGTTTCCGCCGACGATCTCGGTCTCTTTTAAGTGCTGGGGAATGATGCTGTACTTTACCGGTCCAAAAAAAGTAGACTGAGTACCCATAAAAAATAAGAGGGCCATAAGCAGTATAATACTATTAAAGAAGAAAGCCAGTGCAGCAGTAGCCATAATCACTATTTCCATAAGTTTGATCTTTCGAATAAGGGCAGATTTTTCAAACTTATCGGCAATCTGTCCGGCAGTTGCTGAAAAAAGAAAGAAAGGAAGAATAAAGAGTCCTGCGGACATGTTAATAAACATGTCTGAGTTGCCTGCCATTGACTGGCTGGCTTTATAGGCGATAAATAGAATTAACGCGTTTTTATAAACATTATCGTTAAATGCGCCAAAGAACTGGGTCCAGAAGAAAGGCGCAAACCGCCTGGTTGTAAGCAATCCGAATTGCCCGGTTTCTTTTACATTTTGATTAGTTTTTGATTTACTGTTCATTTTAGTTTCACTCCATTTTATTAAAAGGTGTGTTTTTTTAAGTTCTGGTTAGAATAAACATAAAAACAGGCCGGTTTTCATCCTCAAAACAGCATTTGCCGCTTTTGGGAAGTCCTGTTTTCAGCAATATCCGGAAATGGGAAGGTTCTTTTGGGGAAAAAGCTCTTTTGAGGAGCTATAAGAGGGGAATTGTATTGGAATTGACAAAAAAATTGTTCCTGTTAATATATTAAGAAAGGCAAGCGGATTATTTTTATTTATGGAATGGTTACAATGGTGCTAGGAATATATATTTTTCTTGGGATTTTTTTGATACTATTTTCTCTGATTTTCAGAAAATATGTGAAAAGGGAACGGAAACGTTATTATAAACTGGTTAATGAGATAATTAGTTCCATAGACCTGCCCTTAAAGCAAGAAGGAGCGGATTTTTCCGGGGACGTTAACGGATCGAAGCTTATTCTTAAGCATGGGGCAATAGAAGGATTCGTGAGTAGTGATTGTTTAACTATTGAAATTAACTATGACCTGGATACAAAAATTCCGTTCAAAATTATAACACGATCAATGAGACCAATGCCGGGTTATATTGCAACAGGTGATGAGGTCTTTGATGAGACAATACTATTATATACCGATTCCTCGGTTTATGTAACCGCTTTATTGAACAAAAAGATCCGGGACCAGTTATTATTTATAGAATCAGTTTTTGATTATGTGCTCATTACGGAAAGTTTTTTCCTTATATCAATTAATCTCTCTGACAGGGTCCAGGCAGATCTTATTGTAACATATATGAAGACAATGCTCTCAGTGCATAAAGATATTATCGCTAAAATCAGCACAAAAGACAGGCTCATCAATAATCTTTGTACGGAAGAAAATACCGGGGTACTGCAGAATACTATTCGCATGCTAACAGCCAATGTGTCGAGGGCCAATGTTTCAATTGATAAAACCGTTAAGGATTTATTAACGGAAAAACTTTCGCATGAAAGTCTTGAAATCCGGTTTGAATCGGCAAAATATCTTAAAGCAAAAGGCGAAGATCATTTCCCGGAATTGTTGAATTCCATAGATGATTATGAAAATCCAATAATAATCGATATCATATCGTTCTTAGGGGATAGCATGCATGCGGAAAACATTCCCGTTATGAAAAAGATCCTGGTGAACAGTGATAATCGCAAGGTGGTAATAGAGATAATAAAGGTATTTGGAAAAATTGGAGATGAAAAATTAAATTCAATATTGCTGAATAATTTAAAAAATCCGGATTATTCTGTCCGCCTGGAGCTGGTAAAAGCCCTGGGAACCTGCGGGAAAAAAGATGCCGTTGAGCAGCTATATCAAATTGCCGGAAGTACAGAGATGCCGGATATCAAGGAAGCAGCCCGGAAATCAATTCAACAGATACAATCAAGACTTGGAGGTGGGGACAAAGGCTGGCTCTCCATTTCGAAACTGTCGGAAACAGATGGAGCACTCAGTGTCAATGATGAAGCTCCGGAAGGAGCGTTAAGCATGGACAGCGAAGAAGACCCGGAAGAAGAATCCAAAAAAGATTCCGGCACCAGTTAAAGGAGACCTTTGTAATGAATGAATTTCTTACTGTTTTTATCATTGTTCTGTTATTTGCAGGATTTTTCCTGCTCATAAGTTTATTGAAAAGAGGTGAAAAATTTATCAAACTGGTGGGTGATATCGAACATGAACTGGGTATGTTTTTTACCGATGTGGGCGGAATTTATCGTGGTTCTCTTGATGGATTTAATCTTTTTTTATCGAGAAAAAAAAAGAAAGGAAGATGGAAAAGCCAGAGTATTATGGTGAGACTGGAACATCATCATAACATGGAAAGCTCATTCCAGGTTAGCATGGAATCAATGTTCAGTCAGGCAAAAGAAGCTTTTGGAAAGGGTGATTATAAGATTGGTGATAACAAGTTTGATGATAAAATGCTGATAGCAGCCAGGAATCCTTATTTTATAACCGCTCTTTTGAATAAGGAGTTACGGGAAAAAATATTGAGCCTTACATCCGTAACAGGAGAACTGGTCCTTTCGGAGAATTCTTTTTATATAACAAAGAATTTGTACGAGATTACCCATGTGCAGCTATTTATTTCTTATATACGGACAATGGTTATAATATTAAAAGACATTACCGGCAAACCTTCCATAAAAAAAAGACTGATAAATAATATTCGTCTGGAACAGGACTGGAATGTCCGGTTTAAAAATATACAAATGCTGGTTTCTCATTTTCCAATGGACTGGGAAATAGAAGAAACTCTGAGCGAATCCCTGGATGATGAAAGTCTTGAGATTCGTTTTGAATCGGCAAAGCACCTGAAAACCGAAGGAATGAAGCATCTTCTCTCAATGCTTGATTCGCTGGGAAGCAAAAACCATCCTCTGCAAACGGATATCATAAAGGTGTTAGCTGAAAATAATTATACACAGAGTATACCGCTTTTAAAAGTTCTTTTTACACAATCAGGAAACTACTCCGTGCAAAAAGAAATTCTGGCGGCATTCAAAACTTTTGAAGATGAAACATTAAATGAATTCCTCCGGGAACAGCTAAAGATCATAGATTTTGAGACCCGGATACTGGTAATTGAAGCCCTGGGAACCTGCGGGAATCTTGACGCCATAGAACCCTTATATTCAATAGCACAGAGTTCATCCGATTCCCAGGTCCGGGAGGCAGTAAAAAAAGCAATTGGGCTTATACAATCAAGACTTGGCCAGGGCGACAAAGGCTGGCTTTCCATGACAGAACTGTGGGAAACTGACGGAGCCCTCAGCATTTCGGATAAGGCCGATAAAGGAGCCTTAAGCATTAAGAAGAAACAGAACACGGGCCGATAAGCCCGGATAAAAAGGAGTCCTGTTATGGATGTTGTGGTTTTTTTGATTATTATAGGGGTTGTACTAATTTTGGCTTTTATATTGTTAAGCAGGGCCGCTGGGGATGGTGATTATGGTAACAAAAAATATGTAGAATTTGTTAAGGATGTTGAATCCGGTTTGGGCATTAGTATGGGAAAGAAGGGAAATAATCTTTACGAAGCTAGCGAGGGAAAAAATAAGTATTCAATACAATTACAAGAGAACTATTTATTTGTGCAGCAGGAATGTCATTCAAAAATAATAGGCTCATTCCAGGTAGTTCTGAAATCGAGATATAGTAAAATGAAAACTTTTTTTGGAAAGAGAGGTGTGAAGACTGGTGATAAGGAATTTGATGATAAAATGTTGATAGCAGCAGAAAATCCATCAATTGTAAAAACTATATTACATGAAGAATTACGGGAACAAATACTCTCCCTGGCATGCGGAGTGACTTCCTTTGAGCTTAAGAAAGATTCTATTAGAATAGTATTGGAATTTCATGAAATTTTTGATTGTACTGTGTTACCTGAAATAATGCGCGCAATGAGTTCAATATTAATGGGAGTAAACGACAGTATTTTTTTAAAAAAAAGACTGATAGAAAATTTTTATGAAGAAGAGGATTGGCACGCCCGGCTAAATACTGTTAAAATGCTGAGTTATCACTTTTTTAGGGACGATGATACCAAACTTGTTTTAAATGATTCCTTACGTGATGAACATCCTGAAATTAATATTGAAGCGGCAAAATATCTGAAAGAAAAAGGGCTAAAATTTCTTGTTTCAATGCTTGAGTCCTTTGAAGACAAAAGCGATCCTCTTATTCCGGAAATAATACGAATTTTAGCTGAAAAAAAATATAAGCAGAGTATACCGTGCTTAAAAGCCCTGTTTGATGAGCCCAAAAGCGACATTGTACAAATAGAAATTTTATCCGCGTTCAGGGATTTTGGAGATGAAAAGTTAAATACCTTTCTTCTGGAGAAGCTGCATATCAAGGAGTATAAAATTTTTAGCCTGGTAATTGAAGCCCTGGGAACCTGCGGAAATCTTGATGCCGTAGAGCCCTTATACGAAATGACAAAGTATTCGTCCGATTCCCCGGTCCGGGAGGCAGCAAAAAAAGCAATTGGTCTCATACAATCAAGACATGGCCAGGGCGATAAAGGCTGGCTTTCAATGACAGAACTCTCGGAAACCGACGGAGCCCTCAGTATTTCGGATAAGGCCGAGAAAGGAGCTTTAAGTGTTAACCGGGAAAAAAATTTTTATAAGAAACAGTGAAAGCGCGGTTACGCAACCGCTTGCCTCACTATGTATAGGGCTGAATCCTGAAATAGAAGATCCCCCCTTTTTCAACACTGAGATAAATAATGGGGTAGCGCGTACCTGTTTTGCTGAATGTAGACACACCCCTGCTTTTGCGGCTCAGTTTAAAGCCCATCTTTAAAATGATCGATTTGACTTCGGAAAAGGCTTTTTTCGCGCCCGCGGCACTGCCGCAAGGGGTCCGTACACCCCAATCGTAATACCGTGTCCAGGTACCGCCGTAAAAAAGAGAGTCTATTTTTTTATCATTGAGATATTCAAGTAATTGAGGAGGCAGCTCCGGGCAGGAAAGAGCGGGATTTGCCAACAGGATATCTTTCACCGAGGGAGGAGCCGAATCTTTCAGATATTCAACTTCATACATGATCCTGCTGCCGCAGGCAGGGCCTCTGCCGCCGGTGAATTTACGAGGCCCTTCTATTAAAAAGTCATGTTTTAAGAGGTTTTCTTCCTTATAAAGGGAATGTTCCGGAGATCCGTATTGGTTATCGCCTTTAGCTTTATAGGAGAACCCTTCCGCGGAAAGCGCTTTTTTTATCGTTTCCAGAACCTCAGCCGGTTTCCCTTTGACACCAACTTCGTTGGAATACCAGGTAAAGCGGACCCGTTTCTCTTTATAAATGACACCCATATTAAGATCGAGCCTGAAAGGAGAAAGCGTAAGCATGAGCTTCCGGAATTCCAGTGGTGCGGGAAAATCCGTTTTATGCTTTAATTTTTTAAGGAGGCTGGAATACGCGGGATCGGGTCCGGAAAGGAGTTTATTAATAATGGAATCCATGCTGTTACCGGGCGTCGCCGTAAGGATCAATAATAAGAGAAATGTTTTTTTCATTATGCCGTTTCCTTGTAAACATGAATATCACACTTTGTTATTCCCATAAAGCTTTTATGTTAAAATTAAATCCCGGTTTTAGTGAAAAGTCAAACATAAATTTTTATTCTTCTTTATTCTGTTGTAACTTTTTTCAGGGAAAAGCGACTAATTTTAATGTCTTGACTTTAAACTCTTTGTTCTTAATTTATATTCATGATGAGAAAATGGAATAACATACATATTTTGTTAATGATCGTACTGCTCAGTTTAGCCGGTTTTAGTGAAGGGGCAGCGGCAGAAACGGAAAGAGAAGTGGCGCCCGGGATCATTATTACCGAAGAAACCGAGGTAGAGGCTGAAACCGAAACCGAAACCGAAGCTGCCGCTAAAAAAGATACGGGCTTTAGCGTGACCGGGAAAACGGGCCTGGTAAAAGGAAATGTGGTAATATTCCCGGTCTCTCCCCAGAACGATATCCAGATCAATTCTTTTGTAGAGCTGACGGAAAAGAGCATTACACGGGTATTTGATGACATGGGCAGGTTCCTGCCGGTAGAGAGACACCGGAGAAATAGAGCCCTGGAAATGGAGCAGGGAGATACAACCATGAATAAGTATCACAAAACTGCCCGGTTCCTGAAGGTTGATATCTATGCTCTCATAGCTATTTACCGAAGGGGACAAATATATTTTGGGGAAATAAAAGTTGTATCTCTCACGAAAGAAAATAAGGAACTGAACAGGAGTATAATCGTACAAAGCAGGATACTTGCCAATATACAATATAAGCTGGTACGGGAAGCGGCATTGCTTCATGAGAATCTTGAACTGAAAGGGACAGTTCTTCAACGGGATAAAAATATTGTTGTTGTGGATATTGGGCAATGGCATGGGATCAAGGCCGGAAGCTATGAGACAAAAGAAGGAAAAAATATTGAGATTGTACAAACAGGACGATATCGATCTCTCGCGAGAATCCCCGCGTCTACCGGGATAAAGACTTTTATACTGGAAACTGTTCCCAATACTGAAAAAACAGTCCATTCCGCAGAGGAAAGTATAGAGCGGAATACCTATTCTAAGTATGGATTGACTCACACGCTCTTAAAAGGAAATGACCCTGAAAGGAGATATCTTCAGGGAATGTGTGTGGTAAATATTGGGGGAAATGTATGTCTTCCCGGGTTTGGATCATACCTGTCTACTTCGTATGTTGGTTTTAAACTAAACGATGCCGACACAACAGCTATTTTTCTCTCCGCAAGCATGGTTGCCGCTCATTTTACACTTACGGAATTTATGACCGGCTTTAAGAGTAATTTTTTCCCCTGGGTCCGGGATAGCGATAAAAGTCAGAACGTACAAAATCTTCATATATTTCTATGGGCTTCTCTTCCGGTTACATTTACGGTGTCATATATGGATCAACTGGCACACCTTTTTGATAAAACAAAACACCTGCCTCCTTTTTTCAGGAGCAAAGATGAGGCAGCGCTTCTCTTTTCTCTTTTTGTCCCTGGCGGCGGCCTTTTTTATAAAGGATACAGGCTTTTTGGGTGGAGCTATTATGCAGTGGAAATGGGACTTGCCGGTTATGGAATATATAACCTGGGAACGAATAAAGCCCTGTACGCTTTTGCGGCCCTTGGAGCGGTAAAGCTTGTTGAGCTGTTTCATGCCTATTTTGTAAGCTCTTCTTATGAATTCTATAATTTTGAGAAGAGGGAAGGAACAAGCACCGGGTTTTCCGGAGTTTCTACCGGGTTACGGGAATTTATAGAAGATGAGGGGATATACAGCGTTTCGCTTTCATATAGATTCTGAGTCTGCTCTCTCAAGAAACTAAGGTCAGTTGGCAGTTGGCAGTTGACAGTTGACCCCTCGCAGGAGTCGCATCCCTTCCCGGAATCTCCATAACCCTGGCCTGAAACCAGCCAGTAAAGGCGTTGCACTGCAACGTCTCTCAGAACCCAACCCTTGCCCGGAGCACCTTCGCAAAGCAGACCCCGGTATCAACACAGTTTCTGACCTATTTTTCCCGGCCATCCGGTGTCTGAGCGGAGCCGAAGACCCGGGCTGAAACTAACAAAATCTTGTTTTACAAAAATTTTACTTGCCAAAAATACCTCACTTTTGTATACTATACGTATAACTATTAAACTCTATTCCCGTGAGGACTGCGATATGGATATCACTGAAAAACTCCAAATCCTTTCAATGGCTGCCAAATATGACGCATCCTGTGCCTCCAGCGGGAGCAGCAGGCCAAACAGACCCGGCGGCACAGGCCATTCCGTAGATAGCGGCATTTGCCATAGCTGGAGCGACGACGGCAGGTGCCAGTCCCTTCTGAAAGTTTTGCTCACCAATAACTGCATTTACGACTGTGCTTATTGCATCAACCGGCAAACGAACGATATCCCCCGTGCTTCCTTTACTCCTGACGAGGTTGCGGACCTCATGATAAACTTTTACAAGAGAAATTATATCGAAGGGTTGTTCCTGAGTTCCGCTATATTCAGAAGCCCTGATTATACCATGGAACTGATGATCAAGGCCATAGAAAAGATCAGGGTTTCATACCGCTTTAACGGCTATATTCACATCAAAGCCATACCCGGAGCAGATCCTGCCCTGATACGGCGAGCAGGGCTCCTTGTGGACAGGCTCAGTGCCAATATTGAGCTTCCTTCACAGAAGAGTCTCAATCTTCTGGCTCCGCAAAAGACGAAAACAGCCATTCTCAGCACCATGAACCAGGTTAACACCGGAATTGTGGAGTACCAGTGGGAACAGAAACGGTCAAAGCATATTCCCCGCTATGTTCCTGCCGGGCAGAGCACCCAGCTCATTGTTGGAGCCACGCCCGAGAGTGACCGTACAATTATGCGGCTTTCCGAAGCGCTCTACGACCGGCTTTCCATGAAACGGGTCTATTATTCCGCGTATATTCCCATACCCGGTGAAGACTCCCGGCTGCCTGTAGTAACCCCGCCCTTAAAACGGGAGCACCGGCTTTACCAGGCCGACTGGCTGCTCAGGTTTTACGGTTTTACGGCAGAGGAACTTCTCGATGAAGACCGCCCAAACCTTGACATAGATATCGATCCCAAAAGCACCTGGGCATTGCGCCACCTGGACCAATTTCCCGTAGAAATCAACCGGGCCGATATTGAAACCATTCTCCGGGTTCCGGGAATCGGGGTCCGGTCTGCCCATAAAATAATCAAAGCAAGAAGGGCAAAAACCCTTAATTTTGATGACCTTAAAAAGATTGGTATTGTGCTCAAACGAGCCCGGTACTTTGTCACCTGCAACGGCAAGCACATGGAAAAAAAAGATCTCGACGAACTGGCTATCAAACTCCGTCTTCTCGACACCGGAAAAGAAACCAAAAAGAAAAAAAACCTAATTGCAGAAATCGACGCCGGCCAGCTCTTCCTGTTCGGTAGCGAAACAAGCAGCAAACCAGCATCAAATACCGAAAATAACGAGAACCATTTCCTTGCACTTCCATATACGCCTTCGTGGAGGGATGAGATATATCCTTCCGGAAAAGGAGGCACGGATGCCGACGCCCCTGGCGAATCCAGGACGGATTATAGACAGGGGTGGAGGAAGGATATATCTCATCCCTCCACGGGTGCACCAATATAGTCTCACTGTGCTCTACAACAACATTTACAGGATATTACAATGCTATACTATCTCTTCGACGGAACATTTCCCGGCCTCATGACAGCTCTTTTTGAAGCAAAGAGACATAAACAGGTCCCGGAAAACATTATACCCGAAGATGCTCCGCGGGAGGATCTCTTTGGCGAATATATTCGCATTACTACGGATGAAATAAAAGCGGACAGGGTTGTTAAAGCAATTAAGGGGAAAATATCAGAGCAGGCTTTGTACAATGTTATCCACACCTATTTGTCCGACTCTCCACAAAGAGGCAGGCTCATATATCACTATCTTGAGCTGGGATGGAAACTGGGCTGGAATATTGACCGGCATCTTACGCATGAGTCAGTACTTGATCTTCATGCCGCGGTACGCAAGGTGCAGCATGAGTGCCATAGGATGCTGGGTCTGCTTCGTTTTCAACTCCTGAAAGACGAGGTATATTACGCGGTCATGGAACCGGATCATAATATTCTGGGGCTCATCGCTTCCCATTTCGCGAAGAGATATCTTTGTGAGCGGTGGCTCATTCATGATGCCAAAAGAAATATTGCTGCCCGATATTCAGGTAAAGAATGGGACATTGTTGACATTGAGATAGAACACCAGCCCGAATTAAAGAACGATGAATTGCTGTATCAATCTCTCTGGAAAGAATATTTCAGGAAAATCGCGATAACCGAAAGAAAAAATGAAAAGGTGCAGCGGCAGTTTATGCCGAAACGATACTGGAAACACTTGATAGAAACCCCGGGCTCTTGAAAAAGTTCAAGGTTCGATACTTCGGCTCCGCTCAGCACAGGAGTTCGAGGTTTTTTATCCGAGGGTTAATTACCCGGAAAAAGATTAAACCTCTTTTGGACTTTCTGACCTATTTTTTCAAGAAACTCTTTTTAAATAGGGCCTTCTTCTTCATAACGAGGGGCTGGAAGCCCCACGCTATGAGAAATCCCCATAGCCCTGGTGAACTATTTTAGAAACAGGGCCTGTTCCCGGGAGATGTTATCCGGGTTCTGCTCTGTTGCCCTCTGGGGTTAAAACCCCGGGCTGAAATTGGCTTTTTTCCAAAAACTCTTGCGCCCCTCTGGGGGTGCGACCCCTGCGAGGGGGTGCGACCCCTGCGAGGGGGTGCGACCCCTGCGAGGGGTTGGGGGGCCGATGAAAATAGACCCCGGTATCGACACAGTTTCTTCCGTATATTTTCCCGGCCATCCGGTCCCTGAGCGGAGCCGAAGGGCCGGGTCAGCACTCTCAAGAAAAAAACCGACCACCCATCCGTACTTTTAAACTAACATATGTTATACGAATACTGTCCGGACACAAAACAGCCTGGCGAAAATTTTCCGCCAGGCTGATGTCCGGAACAATAGAATCAAGAACCCCCCTCCAAAGGTAATCAACCCTATTGCTGCATTGCTTTTATTTTTTGCCTACCCAACAAAACCAAAAATTAAGACCTTCCCTCAGAATAGTCCTGAGGTGTTCTTCATTGGAAAAAAATGTAATTAAAATATACAAGACGGGTGATTGAGAAACTCAAACCCGGCGCCTTGTAAGTAATTACATTAGTATAATACTTATAATTTCAGGCTTCGTCTCGACAAATACAATTGAAATTTAAAATGACCATATGTTTTTTTGCCATTCAAAAAAGTTTACATGGAAAACATTTAAATGAGTAGTCACTCATCCCTTTTATATAAACAAAACAGACGGCCGGTTTTTTCCCGGCCCCGCAAGGTGATAAACTCTTAACAGGAATCGCTTCCCCTTCCTTCTTTAAAATATCGCTCCACCCTGTCCAGTCCTTCTTTTATATTTTCCATTGAGTTGGCATAGGAAAACCGCAGGAAGCCTTCTCCTCCGGAACCAAAATCAATTCCCGGAGTTACTCCCACATGGACCGTATTGAGTATATTAAATGCTTCCCGGTATGAATCCTCACAAAACCCCCTTGCGTCGGCAAAGACATAAAAAGCGCCTGTTGGTTCCACATGGATCTTAAAACCGATATCCTTGAGCCGTTGTATCATATAGATCCTTCTCTCATTATAGGTATTCTTCATTCTTTCAATATCGGTCCATGAATCCCGCAGTGCTGTTACCCCGGCAATTTGAACAAAACTGTTTGCCGATATCATAAAATTCTGGTGTATCCGTTCCATTACCGATGAAAACTTTTTTGGAAAGATTACATAGCCCAGTCTCCATCCTGTCATGGCAAAAAGCTTGGAAAAACCGTTTATTACAAAGGCGTTTTTTGTAAACTCCAGGATGGACCTGGCCCGTCCTTCGTAAACAAGCCCATGATAGATCTCATCGGATAAAATATACTGTTTATCGAAACTCGCTATTTCTTCCAGGTTCTTTTGAGTCATAACAATTCCCGTTGGATTTGACGGTGAATTAATGAGTATTCCCCTGGTCCTTTCGGTAAGAACCTTTTTTATCGCCTCTGGCCGGTACTGGAATCCGTCTTCGGGCCAGGTCTTTACATCAACAACCTTTCCCCCTATGGCCTCAATAAAATTCGGATAGCAGGCATAATGAGGGTTCGACAGTATGACCTCATCACTCTGTCCCTGTTCCACAATTGCCATCATCATCAGCAGCATTGCCGGTGATGTTCCGGAAGAAACCAACACCTGGTCCGGAGTTATGGACACCGAATATTCTTTATAATAATACTCGCAAATTGCCTCCCGTAATTCAAGAAGCCCCATTGCGTGAGAATAATGGGTCTTTCCCGAACGGATTGCCTCAATTGCCGCCTCCTGGATTACTCCGGGAGTATCAAAATCGGGCTCCCCTACTTCCATATGTATCACATCAACACCCGACTTCTCAAGCTCCTGAGACCGGGCCATTACATCCATAACAATAAAGGGTTTTACGTCCTTTGCTCTATTCGATATCATATCCTTCCACCATTTTATCCTCTATTCCGGAACCAATTCCGGTCCCCATACCCTTAATAAATAAATAGAATTATTATTCAAGGAAAAAATACTGCGTCCCCGGACGCGGCGTTAGCTGCGCCTGCTCACCTGTTGGTCCATCCGGGCCGTGTATTAATATAACGGAAAACGTGATTCGGAATGTGAACCATGCCTGGAGTGATGCCTCTGCGGGTTGTGAGGCTGTTTGAGCGGAGCGAGTTCCGAACGTTCTGCGGAGGTATTGCTCCAGGCATAGTTCACATTCCGGGTTAATATACCTTATATATGACGCATAATTTCTATTTCGGTATACTAAGACACGGCCCTTCCGCGCCGCGAAGAAGAGAGAGGGGGGGTTGAGGGGGCTTTAGCTGCGCCTGCTTCCGGCCCCGGGAGCTATAAAATATTAAAAATTAGTTGCCATATAAAGAACCGTTTATAACTTTGTTTTTATAAAATATAGTTTATAGTAAATACAAATTAATATAGACAATAAAAGCAAACAGTATGCAATTTCTGTTCAAAAATCCCCCCATTATTGATCCTGGAAATTGAAAACTGTTAAAACAGGTATAATAATGAATAATAAAGTAAACACCAAAGAGCTTATTTCAATAGTTGTCCCTACTTATAAAGAAGCTGAGAATGTTCCGGTTCTTTCGGAAAAAATTGACGCTGCCATGAAAAACGCCGGCCTGGCGTATGAAATTATTGTTGTTGATGATGACTCAAATGACGGTATAATAGAAGCTGTTGACGCAATAAAAGGTAAATTTAATGTCAAGCTCAAGGTAAGAAAGGATGAGAAAGGGCTCTCTTCCGCGGTTATCGCCGGGTTCGAACTTACCACTGGCTCCATTATTGTTGTTATGGATGCCGACCTCAGTCATCCTCCGGAAAAAATTCCCGAGCTCATTGACCAGGTTGTGAATAATGGCGCTGAATTTGTTATTGGAAGCCGCTTTGTAAAAGGCGGTTCCATGCCCCATTTCAACGCGTACCGGAAACTAAACGCCTGGGTCTCCAAAATGTTTGCCCGGCCTTTTACCAAAACGACCGATCCTATGGCAGGTTTTTTCTGTTTTCCAAAGCGGATACTCAATGGTGCCGGAGAACTCAATCCCCTGGGATTTAAAATTGGACTGGAACTGGCAGTTAAAGCAAGCCCTAAAAAGATTACCGAGATTCCCATTGTTTTCCAGGAACGGCTTCACGGTGAGAGTAAACTTTCCATGAAAGAACAGCTCTATTATCTTGTTCACATTAAAAGACTTTTTGAGTATAAATACAAGACCTTAGCTGAGTTTATCAAGTTTTCACTTGTTGGCGGCACCGGCATGCTCGTTGATCTTACTCTCGTATACCTTGCGAAAGATAAGATTGGTCTTAGTTTCAGAATTGCCAGAGTTATTGGTTTTCTATTCGCGTTAACAACCAATTTCCTGTTAAACCGAAAATTTACCTTTGAAAAAGCAGAGGAAGGAAATGTATACAAACAATACATTTCCTTTTTTGGTGTTTCCGCACTGGGATTCGCTGTGAACTGGTTCCTTTCAGTTTACCTCAACGAAAATACTTTATTCTTCGAAGAGCACTACCTCTTTGCAGCATTTTTTGGCATACTCGGGGGACTGGTCGTCAATTTCTCCGGCAGCAAATTATTTGTATTTAAACATAATAATAGTGACAAAAAATAAATACACATAAATTTATAAAAGCAAAAAGGCGAGGAAATAATCCTCGCCTTTTTTGTTATACGAACGTTATTCGGTAAATGAGTATGGCCTCTCCATCAATATATATCAATGGGACCTTCCACATCTCCCTCTATAAATTGCCTGGCATAGGTATCACTTTCGGAAAAGAACTCCTTCCCGGAACCGGCAAAGACGACCTTTCCGCCGTATAACAGGGCAATAGAGTCGGCTACCTTTTCGGCTACCATGAGGTCGTGCGTTACTACAATTGATGTTGTGTTGAGAGAATTTCGAATCTCAATGATCAAATCCGCGATGGAGTCCGACAGGATTGGATCGAGCCCTGCTGTTGGGTCATCAAACAGAATAATATTCGGGTTCATGCAAACCGCCCGTGCCAGCCCTACCCGTTTCTGCATCCCGCCCGAGAGTTCCGACGGCAATTTTTCTTCACTTCCTTTAAGCCCCACCCGGGCAATAGAACCATTCACGGAATCATCAATTTTGGCACTCTCCACTCCCATACGCCGTAGTCCAAATGCCACATTATCGAAAACAGACATTGAATCGAAAAGACCGCCTTTCTGAAAAACATAGGCCAGCCTGAAGTCATCAATACTCTCTTCTTCGTTTGAATCCCTGCTTCCGTAAAACTCATGAATATCTTTTCCATTGATATTAATGCTTCCCTGGAACTTATCAAAAAGCCCGGCAACTGCCTTTAATACTACAGACTTGCCGCAGCCGTTCTTTCCCAAAATAACCAGGGTCTCCCCTTCGGGTACGGTAAGATCAATTCCGTCAATTACCGTATTCGCGCCAAACGAAATATGAAAATCCTTAATCTGTATCATAAACTTGCCCCTTGCCCCTGCCTAATACATGTTCTCATAATCTTCTTTAAGAGAATAAAGAATTTGTAAGTATGATATATACCGGTCTTCGCAAATATTCCCTTCTTCCACCTGCCGTTTCACTTCGCATTTCGGTTCATGGTCATGCGTACAGGGCTTGAAATTACACTCATCAATATATTCTTTAAATTCATTAAAATAATTGCCCAGGAACTGAGGCTCAATATCAACAAGCCCAAACTCTCTTACGCCGGGAGTATCAATTATTCTTGTTTTTTCATCCAGGGAAACCATGGCCACATTTGTAGTGGTATGCTTTCCCTTGCCCGTACTTTCCGAAACTTCCGAAGTTCGCATGTTCAGCCCGGGATAGAGTGAATTCAAGAGCGTGGTTTTTCCTACCCCGGAATAACCAACAAAGATCGATAACTTATTTTCAATTATCTCTTTTACCCTGTCTACTCCTTCTCCTGTTTCCGCGCTCATAATAACGACCGTAAGCGCTGCTCCACGGTAATATGAATATATATACTCCACTGCCTGTTCATCAACCAGGTCTACCTTGTTAACACAAAGAAATACCGGGATATTCTCTTTATCGGCCCGAACCAGCAACCTGTCAACAAATCTTAAATTAAGCAAGGGATCGAGAAATGATTGTATGATAATGATCTGATCCAGGTTTGCCGCGATGATGTCCTCTTTTCCCTTGATCTTATCTTTCCGTGAGAACAGGTTCCTTCTCTCTTCAATTGAATTGATAACCCCTTCTCCGCCTTCAGTGATCTCAAAATCAACAATATCGCCTGTTGCAGCCGGATTTGAGTACTTTCTTAAACTTTTATCTTTTTTAATCCGTCCCCTGAGTACACAGTTTATTCTTTCATCTCCACATTCAACTGTATAATAGCGCCCCAACACATTTACCACAACTCCTGTCATACAAATCTCTCTAATCTCATCAATATGCCCCTAAAAATTTATTTATTCCCAAAAAAACACTAAAGTTTTATAACTAATCGCCGATACAAATATTACAAGTAGGATATGGTAAGACCCTCCCAATTTTATCGTATTTAATACTTGGCACTGCATAAAGCATTAAGAAGGCAGAATAGCCGCCCAGCTGTCCTGCCTTCTTTCTTAATGCTTTTCACGTTGCCTTTCATGGGAGCTCCATTAAAATAACCGGCACAAAACTTTCCAATTCCCCTATAACTTTTTCCCGTTTCCCCATTTCTACGACCTTAAATGTGACATAATATTCCATTCCACTTCGAAGAGTCGCAAGAGATCTTTCCAGTTTTTTCCTTACCTCTTCCGCTGATATATCAAATTCAATTACATAATTCTTTTTATCATAAAAAAATATCTTCTCTACCAGTACCATCTTCTCGTTCCTGCCCTCATCAAAGGTCCTCTTTTCAAAGACACGGTCAACATACTTCAGCTTCAGACGCAGGGTAATGGTCTTCTTTTCATAATCCTTAATATTCTCAGCTACATCCTTGAGTAGTACCTTTCTAAACGTAGAAGGGACATTCCCCGAATAGAGACTGCCCTCCGGAACAGCCGCGAATACCAGCGCTAATATTAATATCTTACATATTTTCATACACAAACCATACTATAGAACCGCTAAAATTATTCAAATAAAAAATCATCTTAAATCCTGCCGGAACTAAAGCGGTCTCACGGCCATAAAGCTTTTTAGTATTTCAATTTTTGCCCGATAGGTATTCTTATTTTTGTCCAAGAGTCCAAGTTCAAGCAGCTCATCAATGTCACGCTTGAAACTTCGATCCGATAGTGCCGCGTAATCTTTCACAATCCATTTCTTTAAGCTGCCTATCTCTTCCGAAGCAAGATACCGGTCAGCGGGTATCTCCAACAGCAAATTACGCCTTCTTTTGTTTGCTTCCCTTGATTTTCCAACAGACGTTTTTTCCTCAAATATACCAAAAACATAATTTTCCCAGGTTATGAGCAGC
>JAAENB010000391.1 GCA_024224995.1 bacterium
CACATTTTCCCTTGCATCCCGAATTAATGGCCGCATCTTTATTTTTGCACAAAGATAGCCATGGGGCCGTATTTCGATCCCGATGAGTCTAAGGGTCTCTTTGGAGTCTGGCTCAAGAAAGGGGACCATGAAATAAACCGTCATCGAAGGTACCAAAAATTTGTGAGGTTTGAAGAAAGAAAAAAGAGAATAGTTTTTAAAACCAATTGGAGGGTTGTCATGAAAAGAAAAATGTTTAAAACCGCTATTGCGGCGGGCATGTTTTTAGTCGTCAGTTTGTTCTTTATTGGCTGCGATACGCCAGTACCGTATTTATTACTGCAAGGGGTGTCGGATAGCGCTCACGGGGGGGATCAACAACACTTCTACTTCCTACCTCCGATAGTTTCGGAACATAACACAGGTGAAGAAGCATTCGATTCGGAAGCGAATCCAGTGGTAGAGATCTGTAAGTTGGAGGGGGATGCATGCGACGGAGAACCTATTGCATCCTTCGACATGGAGGAATCGGATCCAGCCGTGCAGGTTTTCCCCTCGGGTGAATACTACCAGGTGGACTGGCGCACGTGTGATTATGATTTAGAAGATGACAAAGATTATAAAATTACGGTGAAGGCTTATGATA
>JAAENB010000392.1 GCA_024224995.1 bacterium
AATTGATGATATTTTCCTCCTGTATCACGACAGCTGGGGAGAAACAAAGTTCGAGGTTTATAAAAACGAATTAGATATCGCCCTCATTCTTACCAAGATCATCAACAGCGGTTTGATTACCAAACTGGATACGGAAAGCGCTCTGCGCATCACCTCATCACACCCCTATCACGCTACCAAAAGCTACACCCGGCTCCGGTTCCTGGTGAAAGATATCTATTCTTTTTTTGTTAATCAGCGCTCAAACGAAAGAAAAAAATATATTACCATGCTGGGCAACCGGTACTATCTTTTCACCAATAATCGAAAAGGAAAAGAGGAAACCGTCACCTTTCGAATATTCGATACCGAACTGAGCCTGCTCTTCGGCATGGCCTATAACAAAGGAACAAAAACCTCTTTCCGTACCGATCCGACGGTCCCGGAACTGAATCATATCAAAACGATTATCAACAATTTTAAAGATAGCGCCATTCAAATATATTTCCAGGCGGCAGCCAAGTACTCCTATTATTTCATCTCCGATGAACGGGGGTCCATAATCTTTTTTAGAAAAGAGTCGGGCCAGCATAACACCTACCTGAAACGGCTGTATCACTTCGCCGAGAATGTTATTAAACAAATTTTAGAAGAAAATCCCGCCTCCAGTCTGGAAGATTCAAAAAAGCGGGTAGAGGTATACAAGCTGGAACGGGATATTAAACATAATTGCAATCTCCATGAAGTTAACTTTGAGCTTTCGGAAAACATCCGGGATATGGTAAACGAAATAATTCCCCTGAGACTTTCCTTTCACCTCCTGGAGACAGGCAAGATCGGGTACCGCTTTTCCCTGCCCGACGGCGGGTTCTCGGAAATTTACGACCAGTCAGAAATTCTGGAAGTGAGCAAAGAAATCAAGACCCTTATGAGCAGTGTTCCAAAATATTTTTACTTTCCCACGGACGTTAATCTCGACTATCTCGATCTCAAGATGTATAAAGATTTTACTTCGTTCTCCTTCTCGGAAAAAAACCGCTTTGAACTGATCGTTGAAAAAGGAATGCGATCCGGGTAAATGTTAATACTTCTACCGGCTGGGTGCACCGGAGATACCGATAATATGCGGCAAAACGGTGAATAAAAAATCCTGTTGTTCATTCCCTCCCACCTGTTGTTCATTCCCTTTCACCGAGCGTTCATTCCCATCCAGTTGGCAATAGAGTATATTTTCTGTATATTAAAATCAGTTAAACGAGAAACGGTTAAGAGATCGTTTAACACAAAATTAAAAAATAACAGAGGATTTAGTATGAAAATAAAACAAAAATTACATTTTACTATTGTCAGTTTGACATTGTTATTTTTTACACAATGTTATAGTGATTACAATACCTGCAATGACCAAATAAAAGGTACTATTTCAGGACCACGATCATCAATTTCGGTCGAAGAAGATTCACCTTTTGGAACTCTTGTTTTAAATAGAGTAAAAGTTGAAAATTGGAATAAAGAAAATGGTTTTATTGAGGGGCCATATGGCAGCTTTCGCTATTATATTTTCCCATCAGATGAAACAGCTCCTCCGTCTCATCCGGATTCTCAAAAGACTGAAAGATCATATTTTTCTGATGCCGCTGGATACTATTTTAAAGGTCAGTCATTACACGGACCTCACAAAGTTCCCGGAGAAAATAAATGGGAATGGAAAGCGGATAATATCAATATAGCAGATGATGGTGACGATTATACATTTCCAAACCCAATACCAGTATATAAATGGAAAAGTTTAGATGATGAAATAATATTTTATATGTATGAAAGCGATGAGTGTACAATAATAGCAGGTCAAACAGTTTGTAATGACCATGACTCGCTCATATACGCAAAGATAAAAAGAAGTGATCTTGTTAATGGACAAAAAATGTATAATGGTTTTGCTTATGGAACAGGTACAGAAATTTATGTTTCAACAACGAATGCTTTAACCAGGTTAAAAGGAAGAGAAATATGGGAAACCGGTAAAGGCTGGCATGATATGAATCTGCAGTGCAATCGGTATAAAAAGGGTGACTTTAATGGTGATGGAAAAATAGATTTAGCTTTTATTGCAGGTGGAACCGCATATGTCTGGTGTGCCGATACAGAATATGGAATTAGCCTGGGAGGCACCAGTTTTACCACAAGTGGTCTTGGCTATGGAGATGATATGTCGAAGTATGCTGTAGGTGATTTTAATGGTGATACAAAATCGGATTTATGTTTTATTGACAATGGAACAATCTATGTATGGACAAGTACTGGTTCAAGTTTTGTAGGTTCGGAATTCCAGGTTGCCTATGGCCGGGGTTCAGGGGCAGACCTTTCAAAATACAAACTTGGCGATTTTAACGGTGACGGCAAAACTGATATCTGCTTTGTAAATGGTCCCAATATATATATATGGTGTACCGATACAAGTGGATCAAATCTCAATGGGCCGTCTTGTTCAAAAGCAATAGCATTCAACCCTAATTATTCACTCAGTGGATCAAATTATTTTCTAGGAAAAGCTGATATTAATTCGACTACTGATATATTTATAATTACACCGGGAACGGGAAACATTATTGCATACTCAAGCGAAATACAAAACAATCAAATCAATTTAGTACATAAATATACTAGAAATGAAATACAGGATTATTTTTTGTTTTTAAATCAAAATATTCAAATGAGCCAATTCAGGTTAGGAGATATTAATGGAGATAAAAAATCAGATATTTTCTTCTTCAAGGGTAACGGAGATATAATCATCTGGCCTAGTAATGACTCAGGTTTAGATTTCTTTAAAACATTTTCCGGATATGGAGAGCCATTAAATGATTTTTCACGATACAAACTTGCTGATATTGATGGCGATGAAAGAGTGGATTTGGTTTATATTGGTGGCGAGAGAGCTTTTATTTGGACAAATGGATCGATAGATCAAAATTCAATTAATCTATCAGGTACATCTTATTTTACCAATCCAGGATTTTGTTCTCGTGATGGGCAATCTGTCATGCTCGGTGATTTAAATAATGATGGTGGCTCGGATCTTTTCTACTTTAAGCACAAACATTCAGGTGATAATGGAAGAATACATATATTGTTAACAAATGATCTTCCAATTGAAGGTGGTGGTATCTTTTCATATTTATCAAAATAATTATTTTTTCATAAAAATTTATTTTAAGAACCGCTTTGAACTATCGTTGAAAAAGGTATGCGATTGGGATAAGAGCCCGGGATGAAGTGAAATTCATCCCGGGCTCACGGCACAATATTAATTACAAGGATAATTGTTGCTGTTATTGTTATTGCTATCAAAATATAAGTCGGCAGCAAATCCACCGCATCCATTCACCTGGTCTACCAGGGCTTGAACCAGGTCAGGGCACAGATAATAATTATCACGAATTTGGACATAATTACCCACTGAACACAAACTTAATAATCCAAATTCAACGATAGAATTTCGATGGATTCCCATGCCGCGGGAAATATTTGTCAGGTTACGAAGTCCCATGAGACTTGACAGGCTGTCATTATCATTAATGGACAGATCGGGAACCGACGTTATTCCTTCAAGACCAGCCAGGGAAACCAGGTTATCATTGTTGCAAACCTCAATAGCACTCCCCACAGTAGTCACCTTAGCAAGAGCCATCATGTGCACGAGATTGTTGTTTTCGCTAACGATTAACCTGCCGCCAACGTATTCAACATTTCCAAGACCATTCAGGGTAAACAATGCGTCATTATTCCAAATAGCCAGGTCGCCGGCAACACAACACAGCTCACTAAGTCCATCCAGGTTTGATAAAACCGGGTTGTCGGAAATATTCACCCTTGCACTGGAACCTTCAATAGCAAGCCCCTGGAGACTGGTGAGAGAGCTGTTATTCATGATTACCATGTCCGTAACCCAGCCAACATTGTTAAGCCCTTGCAGGTTAGTCAATGAATCATTATCTTCAATCCGGACCTTTCCGGCCCGGTAGAGGGCAGACAATGCTCCCAGGCTGGTCAATGCCGGGTTTGACCTGATATGCAGGCTATTGGTAACCTTTCGTACCTGGTTCAGCCCCTCAAGATTTACCAGGGATTGGTTATTCACGAGAATCAGCGAGTAGAGATAGGATGAAACATTTGCAAGTCCTTCAATATTCGCAAGAACCGGATTACTTTCTATTGAAATCCCACCCCCAACAGTTGCCAGGTTCTGAAGTCCATCCAGGTTCGTAAGGTTAGAATTCCCCCGGATGCTTAATCCTTTTACCTCAGTTAAACATTCCAATCCGGCTAAGCTCGTTATTGTCGATGGCGAAGCAAGATCTCCAATAATGAGATACCCGGTTATTTTCGTATACCCTGCCAACGCGTCAAGATCAGCCTGAGTCCGCACCGTATAACTGCCGTCCATAACCATTTCCGGACAGGCAGCTCCACTGGCTTTGGCACTAAAATCCCCGGCCTCCATTCCGGAGCCGCCCCCCACTTCGCAGCCCGTAATCCCCACCAGCACTGACAGAACAATACTCATTGTCATAATACGTATTCTCTTTTTCATACCCATATACTCCTTTTTGAATAATTTTTATATAGATTAAAATCTATATTGTATCTAGTGTAAATTCCGGCAGCAAAGGGGCAATTTTTTTGGATTCATTCAAAAAAATCGTATGCATTTATATACAATTCCTGTTTTTAATATTGACAGAATAGAGCCCTCCCCGATGATGGACTTCCTACTCTAATTTTTATAAGGAGTTTTAATAAAAAATTGGCCCTTTTCAGGGCAAAATTAAGACTAATATAGTAAACGCACCCCCCTGAAAATAGCGTTATAATCATAATTCCGGGAGTTATACTATGCACGGGAAAGAAAAATATCCTCACATTAGAAAAGCTGATGAGCTATCCAGGGCCGAAATTCGTTCCAAAATCATTCAAAAAAAGAAAATTGTACAGAAAAAACCCAAAGCTTCCCCTGAGATTTCTTCCGACCCCACAATAAATTTTATCATGCGGCTCCAGAGAACTGCCGGTAACAAGGCTGTTGAACAGCTCATTACGAGCGGCGCGTTCAAGCCCGATCTTGTTACAAATGAAATCAATGCTCTCCAGGCCAAAGAAGCAAAACAAATCTCCGAAGGTATGATCAAGAAAAAATCTCCCGATATCTGGGCAGATTTAATGGGCTCCGATTCCGCTGCTTCTTCCGAAGTCAGCTCCGGCGCTTCTTCCCAGGTCAGCTCCGGCGTTGAATCGGGCATCCGCTCCATGCAGGGCGGCGGCCAGTCTCTCTCCACGGGAGATAGTAAATATTACCAGGCACGCATGGGTCAGGATTTCAGCAAAGTCCGTGTTCATACGGGCACCAGGGCCAATGCCCTTGCTCAATCGATCAATGCCCGGGCCTTTACCACGGGAAGAGATATCTTCTTTGGAAAGAGTGAATCCCACCCCGGCTCCCGAAAAGGTAAAAAACTCATGGCTCATGAGCTGACTCATGTTGTGCAGCAGGGCAAAGCTCCCGCCATTCAGTCCAAAGCCGAAACTCCCGAGATCCGGGCCAAGCTCCCTGAAACTGCTGTTCAGGCCAGGCTCAGGATCGGCAGTTCCAATGACATCTATGAACAGGAAGCCGACAGAGTTGCCGAATCCGTTGTAAATATGCCCGACTCCGCTGTCCAGCGGCAGATGGATACGGAAATCCATAGCCCCGTTATTCAGCGGGAAGAGATACAAAGAAAAGAAGAAGAAGCCGACCTCTCCTGGGGACAGAAAATTGTTCTCTGGGTTCTTGAGAAAGCCGGCGAACCGGGTAAACAGATTAGCAGGATCTTAAAAAAATCCGCGCAAGCCCTGCCTTTAATATTAAAAAGCAAAGATACCCTGGTTAATTTTGTTGGCAACCTTGCAAAAGCTATTGGCGCGGGATTTCTCAAGTTCAAAGATAATTTCGCTGCCAATCTTAAAGCCGGTTTTTTCGAATGGATTGCCGGCAGTGCCACGAATATCGTTATACCCAAGAAATTCGACGCGAAAGGAATTTTCTCTTTAATTGTTCAGCTCACTGGTCTGGGCTTTGAAAACCTCAAAAATATTCTGGGTAAACCCTTTGGCCGGGAAAATGTTGAAGCTGTTTCTCATTTTGTTGAGGGTGATTATGCCGAAGGTATTGCCAACCTGGTGAACGAAGACGGCAAGGATTCCAAAGACGGTAAAGGCAATAAAAAAGAGACTGTTACTGCCGAAGAGATTAACTTTATTCTTGCTAACGGCGGCAAGCTTTTTGAAATGTTTACGGTTTTAAAAAACGAGGGGTTTGGCGGTTTAGTCGACTATATTAAAGAAGATATTGCGGAATTAAAAACACAAATAGTTGAAGAAGTAAAAACCGTTGTTCTTCAAAAGGTTATTACCGCTGTTACTATCAAACTCATTTCAATGACTAACCCCGGTAGCGCCATTTTTACCGTGGTTAAAACCTTATGGGACTTCCTGCAGTTTGTTATGGGGAATATCGCCCGGTTCGGCCAAATCCTGGAAGGCATTGTTGGTACCTTTCTCAGTATTGCCAAAGGGAATTTATCCTCTGTTGGCGGCATGATTGAAAACCTTCTTAAGAAATTTGTTCCCGTGGTTATTGACCTCTTTGCCGCTCTTACGGGCGTCCGCGGGATTATCGGTAAGGTTCAGAAGCTGCTTAAAAAGTTCCAGGAAAAGGTTGCAGGGGTTATTTTGAAAATGGCTCAGCCTCTGAGTAAAGGGGTGAAGAGCGCGTTTACGAAGATTCGGGGATTTTTCTCGAAGGCAGGGAGTAAGATCACCGGGCGGAATAGAAAGAATGACCGGGTGAAGCCCGAGGGGCCTCTTACTGAGAAGGAAAAGACAAAACATCAGAAGTACGTGGACGAGATTGATGTAAAGCTTAAGAAAGATAAGGGTAAAAAAGATGAGTCTTATGAAGCATTTCACGCGAGAAAGGAAAAGCTTGCCGAACAATTAGAGAAAGAATATCAGCCTAAGTTGAAGAAAGGAATTTATATTGACATTACTCCTGCATCGCTGGAAAAAGATAAAGAAGATAATGATGTTGATATTAATATTCGTATTGCTCCTAATAATGCGGAAAAGGATTCCGCTATTAAGAAAGAAGGTGAACTGGCTGCTGCCAGGATTGATGAAATAATAGCAGCTTCACCCGCCATAAAAAGAAAACTCCATGAAGATATTGCCGGAATGGTTAAGGGAAATGCACAGAAAAATTTAAAAGACAAATATGGTAAGGATATACATGACAAAGTAGGCAAAAAGGTTTACATGGAACATTCTGCTGAGGCTGTTGTAAATGCCGTTAAAAAAATATTTAATAAACCCAATGATAAACTTACAGAAGATACGATAAAAAAGAAACAAGATGAGATATTTTTGGAAGCTGTAAAAGAAGTTGGTGAACTTTTTGATAAAAATGTTGACTATATGAAGATGGCCGGTAAACTGAGAGCCACACATGGACTGAAAAGAGACGGGAACATCGGCATAGCGGAAATTAACCTAACCAAAGCCTTTTTTAAAGAGACATTGAAATCATATAGCGGCAACAAGGATAAAGAGATCAATGAAACGATACCCAAATTTACGGGACGAAGAAAATTTACGACATTAAAAGTTAATAGTAAAAGTGAAATAAATGGTCCCGGTGCTTATGATAGACATGTCTGTTCTGAAGCTAAACTACTTGAACATATAGCAGCCGAATTGGGTGATGATACTAATGTCAAAGGAACTATTATTTTATTTACGGAAGATGCCCCCTGTCCAAGCTGTAAGGGAGTAATTAAAGAGTTTTTAGATGAATATAATAAAACCGGTAAAAATATTACAATCAAAGTAGTTACCGGGAAATTGTAAATTCAAGGAGAGAAATAATTGGGTTCACAAAAAGATTTAAAACAATATGAATTGGGTTACCTCGATACCTACAGCACGGAACTTGTTGCAGATATAGGAAAAAAAATGGATATTCCTGTTGACGTAAATAAAATAGATGAGGCCGGGGAACGCGGATCATTTCCTGTTTGTGTCTTTAATGATCCTGAAGATGCCAGGTGCTTTATTATATTAGATCGCAATCCTGGTGACATAATGGATGGGGTGGTTGTTAGATGCGGTCTTGAAAAACATGAGAAAATAAAAGAAGCCCTGACGCAATGGAATATTAAGATGCGGGAAGAGAATGAACAGGAAATCGTTTACGATATGGATGATATGCTGGAAAATAAAGACAGTAGTTTTAATTTTATCAAAAAGAAATATAAATTAGATCTAAAAAAATTTGGAATAGAGGAATAATAAATCTACAGAAAGACTCGGGGACCTGAAGAGTTCCACGACAAAGGATAATCAGCACGGTACGTCAAAAATTCGAGAGCCTGATTTCATCCAGGCCATTGATGTGCAATAAGATCATTTTTTTATCCAGGTCTTTAATCACCTTATAGATTCCAGGGGATAGCCATATATATAATTATGACCCGCTTCAAATCAATACCACTCTTCCCATGAAAAGCCAATATTTAATTCCATGAGGGACGATACATCACTTATCTCGTTAGAACGTAAATCGAGATAGGTTAATGACTTCAATTCACTCAGGAACGATACATCACTTATCTCGTTTTCACTTAAATCGAGAGAAGTCAATGACTTCAATTCACTCAGGAACGAGTAATCACTTATCGTATTAAAACTTAAATTGAGAGAAGTTAATGACTTCAGTTCACTCAAGAACGATATATCACTTATCTTATTAAAACTTAAATCGAGAGATTTAAGTTCCGGGAATTGAGAAAAGAGAGACTGGTCTTGTAGAGGAAAACCTCTTGCTGATATAAACCGCAGGCCCCTTAACCCGGCAATAGAACCGGGTATAAACACTCCCAGGTAATCCAATCACAAGCCAATAACAGCACCCGCTTCATCACAAAAATGCCCCCGGTATGGATTCTTACGATCTTCCAACTCTTCTTTGGTCAGTTTCCTGAGAACAATATTATTCTCTTCCTCTAACTGCCCTAAAATATCCATATCACTCATAAAAACTCCCTCCCTAAAGCCATGTCCCGGCTCTTGAAAGTTTATTCTGTCCCCTCCTGCAAAGGGGTCAACTCCTTTTCTTTTCTGCCCCCTGCTTATTCTCCTCTTTCATCACATATCGAAACAGGCAATGGTCTTTCCCTGAAGCGTGCCGCTGCTCCAGTTCCAGTTTCACATCGGGATTATACCCTTCGAGGATGGCGAAATCGGCATATTTGCAGTAATATTTTGAGTACTCCTCCAGCCCCCATTCCCGGGCCGCTGAGTTAAAAGTGCAGGACGATACCGGTGCCAGCAGGTTATGGTTGTCAATGTAGGGTTTCGCCGTAAAATTACTACCGTGAATGTCGGTAAATATGAGCCAGTTCTTAAACGATGCGGGTTTCCCCATACCCTTAACTTTCCGCGCTATACTCTCTCCCCGTTTCTTACCAAACTCTTCTACCGCCTCTTTAATAAGCGCCTCCCCTTCTACAGGACCAAGCTTTTTTATGATATGCTTGCACATAACAGCAAAGAGCTGCGCGGCAAGGCCAAATCCCGGGGTTTGAAATTTCTTTTTCCCGATCCTTTTCCGAAGCAGCACATCCTTAAGATACCAGAGGCTTAAGCCGTTTCTCTTTTCTTTATGTAGATCATTCATATTATTCTCCTGATACGATTGAATTGGTAAGCATATTAATAAATTCCCTCAGGATCACTTCTTCATTTACGGAATCCCGGTTCTCAAAAAGCCAGGTAAACACTCCGCGAAGCTGGATATTGATAAGGGCGGCAGCAGCGGAAAGATTGTTAATCATAAGATTTTCTTTATACTGCGCCAGGAACCCCTCAATCAGTTCATCCTCTTTTTTCTCCCACACGGCAGAAATACCCGCAGCCCGTTTATCGATAAGAATAAATTTCGCCAGCTCATAATTCAATTTACCATTGAGTTTGTTGATCGCGTACA
>JAAENB010000393.1 GCA_024224995.1 bacterium
GGTATTATATCTGGCCCGCTGGCATTTTTAAAGACAAAGCAGGCAAAATCGAAAAAAAGCTGCCTGACTGGGGAAAAGAGATTTATAAAAACGCCATGCCGGAAAGCCCCTGTCTGAGTGTGCTGAAAGCATGGGATTCAGTTCTGGCTGATTCCAGGCGCTGTTTTACGGTTTATGCGGATTCTGAATTGCCGGACGGGACTTCTGAGGAAGAGCAGAATCAGGCAAAAGAAGCTGCAATGCTTCTGCTTTCCCTGCCTTGGGAACTGCTTCATGACGGCAAAGCTTTTTTGTTCCAGGGGAAAAAAGCAGTCCGGGTTCGGCGTCAGCTGCCCAATTATGAAAAACGGGAGATTATTGCTGTCAGTCCGCCTGTCAGGATTCTGATGGTCAGTCCGAGACCTGAAGACAAAGCCGCAGCATACATTGATCACCGGGTCAGTGCATTGCCGCTGGTTCAGGCTTTGGAAACTTTGGGAGAGTTTGCCGAAATAACTGTCCTTTGTCCGCCGACTTTTCCGGCTTTGGCAACTGCGCTTCAAAGAGCGCAGGACA
>JAAENB010000394.1 GCA_024224995.1 bacterium
CTTTCATTAACCTCTTCCACTGACGGCAGCGCGACCAGGTGTGATAGGTTAATCCCGCTTCACACGTTCTTTTTGGATGTGCCATATTTTCCTCCCAAAACAGGTTTTTGGGGCAAACTTTTTTACCCCTCATTAATAGGACGAATGGGAAGGCCTTTTGATGAAATTTTTTTTGGCTTTTTTTGCATAAAATTGAATTTTTTTCAAAAAAAGCCGTTTTTTGCGGGGTTTTGATCTCAGAGCTCTTTATAAGAGCTTTTCTAAAGAAAAAATTCTCAGAGCTCTTTATGAGAGCTCTTTAAAAGTGGTGTGGTATAATTAACTGAACTCATCATACATAATCATCTCCGGTTCCACGCCCAGGTTATACAGCATATCTTTTACAGCGTCCAGCATAACCGGCGGACCGCAGAGATAATATTCAATCTCTTCCGGTTCGGGGTGATCTTTCAGATATTCATCCAGAACACACTGGTGAATAAACCCGGTATACCCTTTCCAGTTGTCCTCGGGAAGAGGATCGGAAAGGGCCAGGTGGAAAGAAAAATTGGGAAGCATTTTTTCAATTTTAAGAAAATGATCTTCGTAGAACATCTCTCTCATGGACCTGGCACCATACCAGTAACTGACCTTTCGTTTGGTCTTGAGCGTATGAGCAAGGTGAAAAATATGAGACCGCATAGGCGCCATACCCGCTCCGCCGCCGATATAGATCATTTCCCTGTTGGTATCCTGAATAAAAAATTCGCCGTATGGGCCCGAAACCGTGACTTTGTCTCCCGCCTTTAATTTGAATAAAAACGAAGACCCTACTCCGGCCGGAACATCCATAAGCTTTCCCGTGGCCCGGTCAAAGGGCGGAGTCGCGATCCGGATATTAAGCATTACAATATCCCCTTCAGCGGGATGATTTGCCATAGAATATGCCCGCACTGCGTACTCGGAATTTTTCATTTTGAGATCAAAAAATCCGAACTTTTCCCAGTCATCTCTGTATTGCGACTCGATATCTATGTCTTTTCCAAAATCCATTTTATACGAGGGAACCTCTATTTGAACATAGCCTCCCGATTTAAAATTAAGCTGCTCTCCCTCAGGAAGCTTTACAATAAATTCTTTAATGAACGTAGCAACATTATCGTTTGAAACAACCTCGCATTCCCACTTCTGTATGGAAAAGACCTCTTCAGGTACAACGATCTTCAAATCTTCTTTTACTTTGGCCTGGCAGGCCAGTCTATAATGCTGCTTCTCCATCCGTCGTGAGATATGGGTTTTCTCTGTGGGCAGAATATCTCCTCCCCCTTCAAGTATCCGGCATTCACATGCCCCGCAGGTTCCCATTCCGCCGCAGGCAGAGGGGAGAAAAATTTCATTTGATGTTAAGGTATTAAGCAGCGTACTGCCTGATTCTACCGTCAGGGCATCCTCTTCATTATTATTGATGACCAGCTTAACCTCTCCTTTCGGAACCAGTTTAAGCTCAGCAAAAATAATCACAGCAGTGAGGATAAGGATAACGACGGTAAATATAACGAGCGTACTTATCACGGTAATCATAATTTCACTTCCCTAATTGTATTCCGGAAAATATCATAAACGACATTGCCATAAGACCGGCTATTATCATAGTAATGCCCAGCCCTCGGAGTGCCGGAGGAACATTCGAATATTGTATCTTTTTCCGGATCGCGGCCATAAGAACAATCGCAAGAAACCACCCTATCCCCGATGATAAACCATATACTGTTGTCTCCACAAGGGTATACTTTCGTTCAATCATGAAAAGCGAAACCCCGAGAACAGCGCAGTTCACCGTAATAAGCGGAAGAAATATCCCCAGGGCCGTATAAAGCGGCTGGGATACTTTTTCTACGACCATTTCAATTACCTGAACCATGGCCGCAATAACGGCGATAAAAAAGATATAGGTCATAAAACTGAGATCAACACTCTTAAAGTCATCTCCCAGCCAGCTGAGCGCTCCTTCTTTAAGAACAAACTCATTCAACAGCCAGTTCACGGGAGCGGTAATGGTAAGAACAAATATTACGGCAAAGCCGATACCAACGGATGTTGATATTTTCTTTGACATGGCAAGGAATGAACACATCCCCAGGAAGTATGCCAGAAGAATGTTATTTACGAATATTGAGTCTATTGCCAGGTTAACCAGTTCCATACGCTTAATCCTCTTCCCGTTCTCCGGTTATTGTTCGTTGTATCCAGATGATTATTCCAAGTAAAATAAACGCGCCCGGCGCTAGGACCATGAGCCCGTTATTAACATACCCGGCATTCTTTAAAAATTCCGGGATAATTTTTAAGCCAAAAATAGTTTTGCTGCCAAGGAGCGTTCCGCTTCCCAGCAATTCCCTGAAAAATCCAATGATGACGATAATAAAAGCATAGCCGATTCCATTTCCCAGGGCATCGAGAAAGGAAGGCCAGGGTTTATTGCTGAGAGAATAGGCTTCCAGGCGGCCCAGTACAATGCAGTTGGTAATAATAAGTCCCACAAAAATGGACAGCTGTTTTGAGACCTCGTAGGCAAATGCCTTAAGAACCAGGTCAACAAGAATTACCATTGTGGCGATAACGGTCATCTCTACAATAATCCTGATCTTAGAGGGAATTAATTTCCTCATCATGGAAATAATAACCCCTGAAACAACCATAACCACAATAACGGCCAGCCCCATAACCAGGGACGGCTTGAGCGCCGAAGTAACGGCAAGAGCCGAACAGATGCCCAGCACCTGGATGGTTATGGGATTATTTTTATTTACCGGCTCCTTGAATACTTTTTTATTCTTATTTGAAAAAAGCGGTTCCTTTTCTATTCCCGTCATTATTCACCTCCTGCCCCGGCGGCTACGGGCCGCCGTATTGTTTTAAAATATGGTTCATACAGCAGAAGTGTATCTTTCAGCATCTTTCCCACAGCCCTGGATGTTATAGTTGCCCCGGTAATCCCGTCCACCTGGTGCGCTGCTGCGGGACCGGGTTTGACCTTTCCTTTCATTACGGTGACCGAAACAAGCTCTGCTTTTTTGTTTATGATCTTTTTCCCGGGAAAATTCTTGCGGAAATCATCTTCTGTTATCTTTGCCCCTAGGCCCGGAGTTTCCTGATGTTTGTAAAAGGTTATCCCCTTTACCGTGACAAGATCTTTTTCCAGGGCGCAATATCCGTAAATTTTCCCCCATAATCCCCTGCCAATAATTGGGATACAGTACGCGATGGATTTTCCTTTATCAACCCGGATAAAGACCGGGTAGTCCCGCTCTTCTCCGGGCTTTTCCAGTTCCCGTTTAAAATCAATCTCTTCCGGGATTTTGCCTGTTTTTTTAAGAGATCCCTTATGATCGACTATCACACTGTTGATGTTCCGCTTGTAACATTCCATCAAATCGCAGCACAGTTCCTTTTGCGAATCCTTAGTACAGTTCTTGCTCATGGTAAGACCCACGGCCGCAAGAATATTCTTTTTCATATCGGCATCGACATTCCGCTCCTGTCTCTCCTTGAACGTCTGAGATACAACAGAAAGCAAGAGAGCCGCAACCAGGGAAATTCCAACGATGAAGATAAAGGTATAGCTATTACTCTGACGCACGGGCAAGCCTCCTTTTGGTGTTTCTCCATACTGCTACATGGTCGATTAACGGCGCAAAGGCATTCATAAATAGAATCGCCAGCATCATTCCTTCGGGATAGGCCGGGTTCAATGACCGCACCAGAACTGCAAGCACCCCAATAAAAAAACCGTATATATATTTCCCGGTATTTGTTGCCGCGGAAGAGACCGGGTCAGTTGCCATAAAAACCGCTCCAAAAGCGAATCCTCCCATAACAAGGTGATAATGGGCAGGGATAGCAAGAAGGCTGCCGGGAGAAGGAGCCAGCAGGTTCAAAAGAAGCCCCATAAGATATCCTCCGGCAAAAACCGAAAGCATGATCCTCCAGCTGGCAACACCAACCATCATAAGATAAATTCCCATTACCATAATAATCACCGCAGATGTTTCTCCCACACTGCCGGGAATAAGTCCCAGGAACATATTCCAGAAATCGTATCCCCTGTCGGCCAGAAGAGTTACCACGTCACCGGGTGTTTTTTCCGGCAGTGCCGACAGGTATGAAAGCGGCGTGGCCATGGTATAGGAGTCTACGACTTTGTCTCCCGCAGCGGTCCATACCTCATCTCCCGACATGGAAGCGGGATAGGCAAAAAAGAGGAAGGCCCGGGTAACCAGGGCCGGGTTGAATATATTCATTCCCGTTCCGCCAAAAACCTCTTTTCCAATAATGACCCCAAAAGAGGTGGCAAGAACAATCTGCCAGATAGGTACATCGGGCGGCAGAATAAGCGGAATAATAAAACCGGTAACAAGAAACCCTTCGTTGATCTCATGCTTTCGCACAACAGCAAAAACCAATTCCCAGAATCCCCCTACCCCGTAAGCGACAATAAAAACCGGCACCGTGAGCAGAGTCCCCTTAAGGACACAATCGAAAATTCCCGCGCTCTGTCCCATGGAAAGAAAATGCTGATACCCCGTATTATAAACCCCAAAAGCCGCCACCGGCATAAGGGCAATAATTACGGTAACCATCATCCGTTTTATATCGTAATGATCCCTGATATGTGACCCTGAAGTTGTTTTTTCAGGGCTCACCCAGAGAAGCGAAAAAAGCATTTCATACACCGGGTACAAACGCTCAAATTTGCCTCCCTTGTCGAAAAGATGTTTAAATCGAACAAGCCAATTCATTTATGGTATACCACCTTCATTATGTTATCCTTCATCAGGTTATCCTTCTTTCTCAACCAGGTCAAGTCCTGTTCTTAAAATATCCTGGATATTATTCTTCGAGGGATCAATATATTCGCACAGGGCCAGATCCTCTTCCGCCAGTTCGTAGATCCCCAGCCCTTCCATCTCTTCAATATCACCGCCATAAATTGACTTAAGCAGGAAAATAGGATAAATATCCATGGGAAGAACCTGCTCGTAAATGCCGGTGGCAATAAAGGGTCTCCTGCTTCCGTTTTTTGTCGCCCGTTGGATGAATTTATTTCCAAAACGGATATAATTCGACAGGTAGGTCATGGACCGGCTGAATTTTTCAAACCCGGGCAAAGCCCATCCAAGGAAATCAAAACTGAGCGGGTCCGGCTCCGGTATAATCGTAACCAGGGAATCATAAAATCCAACAAAGCCGTTTCGTTCGACCTTTTTCCCGGTCAACACGTCTCCGGAAATATACCGGGTCTGTTCTTCGGTATTTTTTTTACTCAAAAAGCTGTCCAGCGAAGCGCCCACAACGGTCCGGTAATAGGCACGCCCCTTTGCCGAAGAACCGGCAACGGCAACTACCGTCTCATTGGCAGCGGCAAGTTTTCCCGTAAGGAAGAGCCGTCCAATCCGGACAACAGCCGAAACAGGACAGGTCCATACAATATCATTCCTGTTTTTTATTGGCGCGATATGATGGATCTGCACTCCCACATTCCCTGCCGGATGCGGTCCCGTAATTCTGCACAGTTCCACTCCTTTTGCCGAAGTGAAAGCCGGCGACACATCATCCCGGGCTCCGTTTACAGCAAGATAAACTTTTCCACTGGTTAACTTCGCAATGGCATCAAGCCCCGTTTGAAAAGCTTCTTCGTTCCCATCAATGAGCATATTATTGTCGGGAGTGAGGGGAGCAGTATCCATTGTTGAGATAAAAATATCCCTGGGCGTGTCTTCGGGATTTGCGACCTTCGCGAAGGGGCGTTGTTTAAAAAGAGGGAAAAGTCCGCTCTTTAAGAGCAGGGCCAGTATTGTTTCTCCGGAAAGAGCGGCTAAGCCCTTTTTGGGAAATCCCAGCGGAGCGGCAAGCTGCTTTCCATCGGTCTTGATGATTACCGCTTCCAGCACTCTTCGTTCTCCACGAACGATATCTTCCACAACACCGCTTGCGGGGGACGTGAATTTTATGCTTTCATTATTCTTGTCATAGAAAAGCTCAGTCCCCACCTTGACCTTCTGCCCTACAGAAACAGCAAGTTTCGGTTTAATGCCGATAAAATCCGTTGGTTTAAGAGCAACCCTTTCCGGGAATGCCGCTTCAACAAATAATTCTTCCGTTTCACCATACAGATTAAGATCAAAGCCTTTTTTTAACTTTATATCTATCATAAAAGAGCCTCTACTCATTCAAAATCATTTTTATTTATTAAAAAATCCCTCAACAAGAACGCTTCCCTTCCAAATGACAACTGCATGAGGAACAGGCTTCTCCCTTTTCCCGGCTCGAATCCGGGGTACAGCTGCCGCTCACGGGATCTCCTCTTTTGAAAAGCATCTTCAAAATCAGGGCCAGTGAGAAAAAAAGCAGTATAATAAATGTACTAATAATTATTTTTATCATGCTATCAACACAGGGAACGTTATTGTAAAGGTCGTTCCCACATCAAGCTCCGAAGCAACACCAATGGCCCCTTTATGCCTCTCAAGAATCTCCCGTGCAATGGAAAGCCCCAACCCGGTTCCATCATTTTCCACTTCCTTGGCATTGGGAGACCTTACAAACTCAACAAAAATATCTCCAAGAAATTCTTTATCAATTCCAATTCCCTCATCTTTTATCATAAGAAGACTATTCTCTGTTCCATCATGTTCATCATCTTCAACACGATCTAAAAAATCGATATATATATTACCCCCGGGTTTGGAGTATTTAACCGCGTTTTGAATAAGATTATAAAAACAATGCTTTAGCAATTCCTTATCCCCTTGCGAAATAGTCCCGGCCGGAAGATCATTTAAGTGATTCTTGAATTCTTCCTCGTAACGAAAGTATCCGGAATACTCATGCCTCATTGAGTCAAGGGTATAGTTTCGGTATATTTTCAACTCTTTATTCGTGACCTGCTCAATTAATGAATGAATAATTTCTTCAATAAGGTTAACAAGATTGAAATTATTCTCAAATTTAACCTTTCTTCTTCCTTCCCTGAGACCACTTAAATCCAGGAGATCAATTACCAGTTCCAGAAGTGATTTCGCTTTCTCATTAGCCCCGTCTAAAAGGCTCTCCGCTCTTCCCGAATCCAGGGGTACCATTTTCCTGGTTAAAACATTCAAGGCCGCAATAATTGTCGCCAGGGGTGACCTCAGTTGATGTGCCGAAAACCGCATAAATTTTGACTTTCTCTTCTCAAGAGCTTTAAGATATTCAATATTCTCTTTAAGGTTATCATTTACTTCTATAAGTTTTACTGTATCCGTTTTTATTCTACCGGTGAGCAATGAGATCATAAATACGGCCCCAAGCAATATGACAAAATGGATAGCGCTTTCCGTCACAACCAGTTTGTGAGACAAATCATTAGACAGGTGGAACAGGTTATAATTTGGTATTATTCTTTTAAGTTCCAATAATGAAACAATATAAAACCCTGATATAGAAAATATTGACATAACATACATATACCTGGTCGATAGAATAACAGATCCTATTATTATATGAAACAGGAGAAGATAAAACAGGATAGTATGCAATCCGCCCACAAAATAAAGTGTAACCATCAACGTACAATAGTCAAGAATGATCTGCATCCATCCCATGCGTACGTACGTTTTGAACTTTTCCTTTACATCGGTCTTTTTTTTATTCCCTGCCTCAAGATAGAAAAAAACTATATTATATAGAAGAATAACAATAGCCGTTATTATAACAGGAAGAGGCGCTACAAAATAATCAAAAAACGACAATATAAACGGTAGAATTAATACACCGCCTCCAGCAACCCACCGAAATTTGATCGATGAGTTTATTATATACTGGAGATCCGGAGAAAAGACTTCAATAATGCTGGATTTATTATTTTCCAACGAGCTTTTCTGCTTCTTTTAGTAGCTGATCCGGCTCTACCGGTTTTTCAAGCCATAGATCATAACGGAACTGTGACTTATCAGCCTCACTCTCCAGATCATAAACTTCATTTACGCCGGTTAACATAATCACCGGTATATCTTTTGTCGCGGCATCCTCACCTAATTTTTTTGATGTATCAACACCTTCACTTAAATGCCTCATCATGACATCCAGGATGATCAAATCCGGCTTCATCGCCCCAACTCTTTCCAGGCACTCTTTCCCGCTCTTTGCTGTTTCGATATTATAAGCACCTTCCAACGCTATCTTTGTAGTTTCAATAAAAGTTGGATCATCATCAACCAGAAAAATTGTTTTATTGCTCATATCAACCTCGCATACATTAATTTGTATTTATAACGTTTATAGTATCAACAATTTAACAGCCTGGTTTTTATTTGTCAATATTTTTATAAAAAATCATACAATGTGTTTTGTTATACGCCCAGGGCCGATAACGAGAGAGATCAGCAATGCTTTCCGTTATACGAATTGGCGTACCCCATTACAAGATAGGCGCCCAAAACATCATTAGAAGATACTAACACAATCACATAAAAAAATCATCTTGCAAATTGGAAATTATTTTGATACTATTTAAGTTCAATGATTTGAATAAGGTAAACCATATGCAAAAGCTTGAAGGCTATCAAAATCCGGATAAAATATATGAAAGTCCCCGGTCACTGGTATACCGTGCCATTGATGAAAAGAAGAACCGCCCGGTAATACTGAAAATATTAAATAAACAATACCCCACCCCGGAAGAAAATTTAAAATTTAACCGGGAATTTGAGCTGGCACGCCTGTTCGAAAACGAAGGAGTCATCCGGGTATATGAAATATCGAAAATAGATAATTCCCCTGTTATTATCATGGAGGATATTGACGGCCGGACCCTTGCGGAGATACTCTCCTCAACAATACTGAGTCCCGAAGAATTCTTAACTCTCGCGGTGGAAATTACTGAAATAATCGAAAATATTCACAAGCGCAATATCATTCATAAAGATATCAATCCCACTAATATTATCCGGAACACTGAAAAAAATATAACCAGGATCATAGATTTTGGTATTGCCACGGAACTCCCCCGGGAAATCACCTCCGTAAAAAACGCGAATGTTCTGGAAGGAACGGTCGCGTATATCTCTCCTGAGCAGACAGGCCGCATGAACCGTTCACTCGATTATCGCACCGATTTTTATTCTCTTGGCGTCACCTTTTATTGGATGATAACCGGGCGTCTGCCCTTTGAATCAAAAGACCTGTTAAAACAGGTGCACAGTCACATCGCCGTTCAAGCTGTTTCTCCTCATAAAATTGACAACAGTATTCCCGCAGCAATTTCCGGGATAATAATGAAATTAATGGACAAAAACGCGGAAGACCGCTACCAGAGCGCTCACGGTCTTAAAGCAGACCTGGAACGCTGCCGCCGGGAGCTGCAAAACTCCGGGGCCATTTCCCCCTTCCCGCCGGGCGAACACGATGTATCCGATAAATTTCAGATCCCCCAGAAACTATACGGCCGGGAACCGGAACTCAAATCCCTTATGGCCGCCTTTGAACGGGTAAGAACCAATGATACCGAACTCATGCTTGTTTCCGGATTTTCAGGCATAGGAAAATCAGTTTTAGTCAATGAGATACAAAAACCTGCTGTTCAACACCGGGGATATTTTATTTCAGGAAAATTCGAAAGACGCAAAAAGGATATGCCCTACAGCGCCATTATCCAGGCATTTTCCGGACTCGCAAGGCAAATCCTTGCTGAAGGGGAAGAAAATATCTCCCGGTGGAAAGAAAAAATTCTATCGGTATTGGGTCTCAATGGTACTATTGTAACCGGCATTATCCCTTTATTTGAGCTCATTATCGGGAAACAACCGGACGTGCCTTCTGTGGGACCGGTGGAATTTCAAAACAGGTTTAACCTGGTATTCCAGGCATTCATCAACATTTTCGCCGGTAAAGAACACCCCCTGGTTGTGTTCCTGGACGATCTGCAATGGGCCGACGCTGCCAGTTTGCACCTGTTAAAATTATTCACTACCGATTTCGATGTACAGCACCTGTTTATGATCGGCGCCTATCGCCACGATGAAACCCCGGATTCACATCCCCTGATGCGTACGCTGGATGAAATTGAAAAAACCGGCAGAGCAGTAAATAATATATTTCTGGAAGCGCTGGACCTTGAACACGTCAGCAAGCTGCTTGCCGACACGCTCAACCGCTCTTCAAAGGAGACAAGAGCTCCGGCAGAGCTTCTAATCAAGAAAACCGGGGGGAACCCGTTTTTTATCAATGAGTTTTTAAAATCCCTTTATAATGAAAGCCTCATTGAGTTTTCCTTTGAGCACGGCTGGTCATGGGACATGACAGGGATCGCGAAGACCCAGGCGACTAAAAATATTGTGGCCATTGTGGCAATAAAGATCATTGATCTCCCGCTTCATTCACAGGACGTTTTAAAACAGGGAGCCTGTATTGGCAGCTCTTTTGACCTTACGACCCTGGCTGCGGTATGCGGGAAACCGGAGAAAGACATTCTACCGGCATTAAAAGATGCGCTGCGGGAAGGGATGCTGAATAAAATCGATACCACCTACAAATTCAGCCACGACCGCATACAGGAAGCCGCGTACGCGCTAATCCCCGATGTTGATAAAAAAAAGCTGCACTACCGCATTGGCAGCCTGGAGTTGCAGAATACGAAAAACACTAAATTACCGGAGAAAATATTTTTTATTGTAAATCAATTAAACGCGGGGCTGGAACTCATAACTGAAGGGCTCGAAAAACAGAAATTGGCCGAACTGAACCTCCTGGCCGGGGAAAAAGCTCTTGCCTCCGGTGCCTATTCATCGGCCTTAAACTACCTGGAAACGGGAATAGGGCTTCTGCCGGAAAACGCCTGGCTGGTGAACTATGATTTCACCCTGAAATTATACGGGGAAGCTGCGATTGCAGCGGGACTCTCCGCTGAGTACGCGGACATGGAAGAACTGGCAGAAACGGTTGTAAACAACGCGCGGACAATTCCGGAAACAATAAAAGCATATGAAGCAAAAATTGCCGCCTGCATGGCTCAAAACCAACTCCTGGAAGGAGTGCGGATCGGCTTGCAGGTCCTTAAAAAACTCGGGGTACGAATGCCCGAAAAACCGGGTACCCTGCGAATCGTATGTGAACTTCTGCTGGTAAAGATATCTTTAATCGGCAAACCGGTTGAGACATTAGGCGCCCTTCCGGAAAGAGTCAACCCCAAACAACATGCTGCTATGCGAATCGTATCCGGAATAGCTTCATCTGCGTATTATGCCGCTCCCGAACTGTTCCCCCTCCTCATATTAAACAACGTCAGATCATCAGTCAGGTACGGAAACACCACGTATTCGCCGTATTTCTATGCCGGCTTTGGAATGATCCATTGCGGCATTCTTGGAGATTTAAGCGCCGGGTATAAGTGGGGTAAACTTGCCCTGGATCTTATTGAAAAGTACAATATCAAAGAAATCAAGGCGCGGGTGGGGTTCGTTGTCTGGTTTATGATCAATCACTGGAAACGCCCCCTGCGGGATTCCATACAACCACTGTTTGAAGCATACGCAGCAGGTATGGATACCGGTGATCTTGAATTCGCGGCTCTCAACGCTCTGGATTACTCTCTCTGTTCATTTTATTCCGGTATGGAACTGGTGGGAGTTGAAAAAGAGATGGCAAAATACACCGAAATCATCGGAAAACTGAACCAGGATACGGTCCTTAACTATCAACGAATGCATCACCAGGCTGTTCTCAATCTCCGGGGGAAGTCTCCGGACCCCTGTTCACTAAACGGGTCAGCGTATGATGCCAATACAATGCTGCCGGTACACAAAAAAGCAAATGACCTGGCCGCGTTATTTGTCGTCTATTTTCATTTATCACACCTTAACTATCTTTTCGCGAATTACAAAGAAGCTCTCAAATACCTGGAATTGGCGAAACCATCAATGGACGCCGTAGCTTCATTGCCCTGGGTATCACTATTTTATTTTTATGATTCTCTCATCCGGATCGCGCTCTTCCAAAAAAAAGACCTTAAAACCGTACGGAAAAATCAGAAAAAGATCAAAAAATGGACTTTCCACGCGCCAATGAATTACAGCCACAAATACCATCTTGTGGAAGCGGAAATTGCCCGCGTTCGGGGAGAGGAACTCAAAGCCATACAGCACTATGCCCGGGCCATAAAACTGGCCAATGAAAACAAATTCCTCCACGAAGAAGCGCTGGCCCTGGAACTAACGGCGAAATTCTGGTGGGGACTCAACGATGAGGGGCTTGCCGCCTACTATATGGAAAAAGCACATCACACGTACCGCGTGTGGGGGGCAGTGGCGAAAGCGAAACATATTGAACAAAAATACGGATACCTGTTTAGTTTACACACTGAGGGAACCGCTTCATCTTCAAAAACAATAACCACCGACGGCACCAGAACTTCAGAAACGATTGACCTCTCCACTGTATTAAAAACATCACAAACCCTGTCCAGTGAAATTGATCTTGGAAGACTTCTGGAAACGTTCATGAAGTCTTCAATTGAGAATGCCGGTGCCCAGAGAGGATTGTTGCTCATAGAAAGTGAAACCAATAAAAATCTCTATATTGAAGCGGAAGGTGAAACCAATAAAACGATCACGGTTCTTAAATCGATCCCCATAGATAACACCACCATCTCGTCCGCAATAGTAGCGTACGTTAACAGGACCGGTGAAAGTGTGGTGCTCCATAACGCCCATCAAGAGGGCGCGTTTACCAATGATCCGTATATCATTAGCAATAAAATAAAATCTCTTCTCTGTTCTCCAATAACCCACAAAGGAAAAGTTTCGGGAATCCTGTACCTTGAAAACAACCTCAGCGTAAATACCTTTACCCCTGAACGGCTGGAACTGCTGCGGATACTCTTTTCTCAAGCCGCCATTTCCATTGAAAATGCCAGGCTCATGGTGTATAGAGAAAACGCGGCAAAACTTGAAAAAGAGATGGAGATTGCCGCGAATATCCAGACCGGGTTACTCCCCCAAAAACCGTTCATTAAAAACTATGAAATCACCGCGTATTTAAAACCGGCGGACGATGTGGGAGGGGATTATTACGATGTTATAAACGTTGATGACCGGGACTGGATCGTGATCGGGGACGTTTCCGGCCACGGGGTTCCGGCGGGACTGATCATGATGATGGCACAGACCGCGATCCATACGGCCATAACCCAGAATCCCGATCTTCCTCCTTCGGAATTATTAAAAATTATAAACACGGTTCTTAAAGAAAACATTACCAGGATGAATGAAGACAAGTATATGACCATTACGGTATTTGCCGCTCATAAAAAGGGAGAATTTCTTTTCTCAGGATTGCACCAGGATATACTCATATTCCGGGCTGATTCAAATTCCATTGAACTGGTTACGACCCATGGTATGTGGATGGGCATGTTCGACGCGGTTCAAGAGAACCTGACAGATGAGCGTTTGTTTCTCAATACCGGTGATGCCATGCTGGTCTATACCGATGGGATTACCGAGGCGTGGAGAAAAGGAAGCATTAAAGATAAAAGAGAGGCGTCAACAGATATGTTCGGCATGAAGCGGCTTACGGATATTTTCGGCACCTATGGGAACGAGCCCATTGAAGAGATCAAGAATAAAATACTGAAAGAACTGGAAGGGTATGACTGTTATGATGATGTCACTATGGTCCTGGTGAGACGGTTGAGGTAGAATAATCAACATGAAAAAAATTTTACAATACAATATCCTGAAAAAACTTGAAGAAACCAGGGGCTCCGTAATATACCGCGCCCGGAAAGAACACGAAAACAATACGGTTATAATCAAAGAACTAAAATCGCACAATCCAACACCGTCGGAAATTGCCCGGTTTCGGCAGGAGTATGAAATAATCAAGAAGGTTGATATTGACGGGGTAATTAAAACCTATGAAATTTTAGAATATGACAATAGAATCGCCCTGGTCCTTGAAGACTTTGACGGTATTTCTCTTAAAAATTTAGATAAAAATATAGAATTAAATTTTTTTTTGACAATGGCGATTAAACTGAGCAGTGCCCTGGGCCGCCTCCATAAAGAGAATATTGTCCATAAAGATATTAAGCCTCATAATCTCTTATGGAGTGCCCGCACGAACGAAGTGAAAATCGCAGACTTTGGCATATCAAATGAAATAACTCATGAGAATAGCGAGATCAATGACCCTGCCGTAATTGAAGGCACGCTTGTATATATGTCCCCGGAACAGACAGGGCGCATGAACCGGCAATTGGATTATCGCACCGATATGTATTCACTGGGCATTACCTTCTATGAGCTGCTAACGGGAAGTGTTCCCTTTCCCTCAAAAGACCCCATGGAGATTATTCATCATCATATTGCCATAAAAGAAAAACCTCCGGCAGAAGTGAACCCGGCTGTTCCAAAAACCATCTCGGACATTGTCATGAAATTATTATCGAAAATGCCCGAAGAACGATACCAGAACTGTTTCGGTCTCATGAACGATCTGCAGGAATGCCTCAGGCAGCTGGAAAACGCCGGAAAAATAGACGAATTTGAACCGGGAAAAAAAGATATCGCCCCGGGCTTTATTATCCCCCATATGCTCATAGGCCGGGAAAAAGAAATCGATATGCTCATACGCACAGCCCAGCGGGTCAGTTCCGCCGGAGAGCGGAGTGAAATCCTGCTTGTCTCCGGACAGCCGGGGATCGGCAAATCGGTCCTCATCAATGAGGTCCACCGGCTCATCATGTCAAAACAGGGATATTTTATATGGGGGAAATATGAGCAGTACAGAAGAGACGTGCCCTACAACGCGATTATTCAGGCGTTCCAGTCTCTTGTGCGCCAGGTTCTTTCCGAAAGCACTGAAAAGATCAAACAATGGAAGAACGATATTTTAACAGCACTGGGGCCAAACGGGAAAATCATCACCGATGTTATTCCTGAAATTGAACTCATCATTGGTGAACAGCCCGTGGTTCCGGAACTTGAGCCTGAGCAAAATTTGAACAGGTTTAATTATGTTTTTGGAAACTTCGCCGGTGTTCTTGCCGCGAGAAAACACCCGGTGATACTCTTCCTTGATGATCTGCAGTGGGCGGACATTGCCAGTATTAACCTGATAAATCTTTTAATAACAGATTCCGACATACACTACTTTTTAATAATTGGTTCCTACAGAGACAATGAGGTTGCAAGTTCTCACCCTCTCATGACTACTCTTGATACGATTAAAAAGGCGGGTGTGCCGGTAAATTCAATTCACCTGAACACGCTGGATACGGCGGCGGTCAATAAAATAATTTCCCGGTTCCTGCGATGCGATAGAGAGACGTCACTGCCCCTGGCAGAGCTTGTGCACAAAAAGACAAACGGAAATCCCTTTTTCGTGAACCAGTTTTTGAAGACCCTGTACGATGAACGCCTGCTGAAACTTGACCCCGTATCCGGATGGGAATGGGAAATTAAAAAAATTGAAGAGATGCAGATTACCGATAATGTCGTGGAACTGATGGCTCAAGAAATGACAAAACTGCCGAAAAAAACTCAGGAAGTAATGACGATATGCGCCTGTATGGGTAATCGTTTTGACCTGGAAATTATATCAAAAATTTATAATAGATCCATAGAAGAAACGCTGACGGAAATAAGCTGCGCCCTTACCGAAGGAATGCTCCGCATCCAGGACGACCGCTACCTGTTTGAGCACGACCGCATCCAGGAAGCTGCTTATTCACTTGCCCCGGCAGAGGAAAGGAACATCCTTCATTACCGCATTGGTCATTTAATGCTGGAAACAAAAAAAGAAAAAGACATACAGGATGAAATTATTAATATCGTTGACCATCTTAACATGGCAAGAGACCTGGTGAATTCCGGGGATGAAACATTCAATCTCGCCCGCTTGAACCTGAGAGCCGGAAAGAAGGCTAAGACATCGGCAGCGTATGAATCGGCATTAATGTATCTTTCTACCGGGATTGAGTTAATTAATGGTGTCGAACCCGGTGAGTCCGGTTGGAAGAAACACTACGAATTATCCCTCTCGCTCTATTCCGATGCCGCGGAAGCAGCCTATCTCTATGGTGATTTTGAGCAAATGGAATCGTTTTCAGATATAGTTCTGAACCATGCGGCATCACTACCGGATACCGTAAAAATTTATGAGATCAGGCTGCGCGCGTATATGGCGCAAAACAGGCTTGTAGAGGCAATAGATGTTGGATTAGCCGCGTTGAAATCATTCGGAATCAAGTTCCCTAAGAAACCGAATGTGATCCATATTGCAGCCGGTTTTGTAAAAACAAGTCTTTTACTCTCCCGAAAAAATACCAAAAAATTACTCAACCTTCCAATGCTGAAAGATCCCATACTGCATGGCGAGATACGGCTGCTTGCCGCTATTTCTACTGCCGCCTATATGGTGCTCCCTGAACTTGTCCCCCTGATAGTATTTAAATTAATGGATATTACAATAAAATACGGAAACAGTACGGAGTCTCCTTTTTCATATTGCAGCTATGGAATGATTCTCTGCTCTCTCGGCAAGATCGACTCAGGATATGAGTTCGGCAAGCTCGGTTTAGACCTGCTTGAACGCATGAATGCGGAAGATCAAATACCGCGTACTCTTCTTGTGATGATCATATTTGTCAGGCATTGGAAAGAGCACCTGAGAGAAAGTTTAGAGCCGCTGCACGCGTGCATCCACAAGGGGCTGGAAGTTGGAGACCTGGAATTCGCGGCGCACGCGGCAATGTCATACATCAGTTTCCTGCTTTATTGCGGCTATGAACTAAAAAAATTAGAGCAAAAAATCGTTCAGTTAAGCGCTATAATAGAAAAAATTAAACAAAAGACACAGCTTCAAGTAATGAATATAAATCATCAATTTCTTCTGAACCTGCGGAGCAATACTGAAGATCCATGTTCTTTAAAAGGAGAAATCTATAACGAAGAGAACATGCTGCCCATTCATAAAGAGGTAAATGACAGGGCGGCAATAGCAACTATTTACCTGCTTAAATTGCAGCTGAGTTATTTGTATAATGAATACCAATTAACTCTTGAAAACCTGGAGAACCTTGAAGCCGATTTAGACATGATACGTTCGATTTATGATTTTACTCAATTTTATTTTTATGATTCCTTAGCACGCCTGGCACTGTATGATTCAGCTCCACGGAAAGAACAAAATAAAACCCTGAGAAGAGTTGCCCGAAACAAGAAGAAATTAAAAAAATGGACGCGTCATAACCCGTCTAATCAATCCAATAAATATTACCTCGTTGAGGCCGAGCGTATGCGTGTTCTAAAAAAAGTTCCGGAAGCTATTTCCTGCTATGAGCAATCAATTTCCTGTGCCCGGGAAAACGGGTTCATCCAGGAAGAAGCTATTGCAAACGAATGCGCGGCTCAATTCTGGCTGGATCAAAATAAAAAAGTCTACGCCGGTATCCATCTACAGGCAGCGTATGATTGTTATTCAAAATGGGGAGCTGCTGGAAAGGTTAAGCAGCTTGAAGAGAAACACGGCCGCCTGCTGAATAGAGCAGCAAAAGCCGCTCCCTTCACAACAGGGACAACGACCGGAAGCAGTATGGAAACCCTTGATTTCTACACGGTAATGAAGGCTGCCCAGGCTATTTCAGGGGAAATAGTTCTTGAAAAACTGCTAAAAAAAATGATGAAAATACTCCTTGAAAACGGGGGCGCGCAAAAAGGATTTCTCATCCTTGAAAATGAATCCAATAAAAAACTATGTATAGAAGCAGAAGGAATTGTCCACAAAGAGATCAGGGTTCTAGAGTCCATCCCCGTGGAAAAGAGCGATAAACTTTCAAGCGCCATAGTGAACTATGTGAATACCAGCAAGAAAAATTTAGTGTTAAACAACGCCAGTGAGGAAGGCATCTTCGCGGGCGATCCCTACATTGAAAAAAACAGGGCCAAATCAATCCTCTGCGGACCAATCACGCACCAAGGAAAAATATCGGGGATTATTTACCTGGAAAACAATTTAACGACCAATGCCTTTACCTCTGAGCGGCTCAAGCTCTTACGGTTCCTGTCTTCGCAGGCTGCTATTTCAATTGACAATGCCCGTCTTGTTTTTGTGGAAAAAATGAACGCGGCTCTTGAAAAAGAAATTGAAATGGCCCGGGAGATTCAAACCTCGCTCCTGCCGCGAAAAATCCCGGAAATAAAAAACGCTGTTGTTGCATATAAATACGTGCCCATGATGGATGTTGGCGGCGATTTTCTTGATGTGCATTATGATGAAGAAAACAACAGGCTCTGCCTGTTTACCTGTGATGTGGTGGGGCATGGCGTGTACGCCTCTCTCCTGGCATCCATGACCAAGATTGCCCTGCAATCATGGAAAAAAAATAATGAACATCCAAAGAAAATTCTTGAAGAGATGTGGAACCAGATGGCTGAAAATATTGGAGACAATTTTATTACTGCCTGTGTCTGTTCCCTGGACCTGGATACGGGTAAACTGGCCCTGGCAAGCGCCGGGCATCCGCCGCTTATCATTGTTAAAAAAAACGGCCGCGTTGATTTACTCAAAGCGCAGGGAATGATGATGAATAATCTTTTCGAGCCCGATTATGAAGAGCTGGAAACAGTATTGCAGCCCGGTGATTCGATTATTCTTTACACCGACGGCATAAGCGAAGCCGCGAACCCCGATGGTGAAATGATTGGCGAAGATTATAATGATAAATTTTGCCGGTGGATAGAAAAATATTTCAAGATGTCTTCAACTCCTGAGGAACTGTGTGAAAACATATATAATGGGGTGCTTGAGCATACCGGGGCCAAAAGTCCCGATGATGATTTTACCATACTGATTGCCAGGTACACCGCATAGGCCGTTGCTAAGTGGAGTTCTCATCTTTTTTTAATAATCCCATCTCAAAAAGGAATCTTGAAGGTTCTTTCGGCCATCCTCTATAATTTTCTGCGTAACTGAGAGTTAAGCTTTTTATAGCCCTGGTAATTGCAACAAAACAACTTCGCCTTTCTTCCTCCATCGCCGGAGTGTTATCACCCTTTTTTTTGCTCTGGAAAGAAGGCAGTTCATCTTCAACAAGTCCAACCAGGTAAACATGGTCAAATTCTTTACCTTTGGCCCCATGAATCGTCATAAGAATTACAGCATTTGGCTGAGATGGCGATTCTTTTGAATAGAGTTGAAGTTCTTGTAAAAATGCCTCCAGGGTAGTTTCATCTCCTAAGTTTTCTGTTATTTTCTTCATTATATCCATCCATACCGACTGTTCTTCGTGGTATCGAGCGAATACTTCAGCTAAAGGGTCACTATCATCTACCTTCAGGGCCTGTTCTAACTCAGAGAACCATGCGAATGCGGATGTACTGAAATTCTGAAAATCTCTACTGACCAGCAAACTGCGTGCTGTTTCATCTATAATTTTTTTTACCAGGTTGCTTGTAGTTTCATTGCGTACAAGCCTTATCCAGTTTTGTAAATAACCGAGGTTTCCTTCTTGTGCTTGAAGAATAACTTCTTCCGGATCAATTTCTATTTCGGTGAGCTGCGCAAATGAGCCGCATACTGCCTCAAGATAATCACGATTCCGGCTGTCATTGGCAAGGCGTAAAACAGAGTGAAGCCATACAAGCGGGGAACTTTCAAATTCATCTTTTCGTTGAGCGATGACAGATAATAATCCCTCCTTTCGAAGCGCTTGTTGAATACCTTCAAGCAGGTTACGGCTTCTTCCCAGGACGACAACAGAACCAGTGCCTGCATGATGAATATTTTTAATATCTTGTGCAACCCCGGCAGACTCTTCTTCAAAATTGGGGAAAGAGGAAAGCAGGCGTACTGCTTCTTTTCCGCTGCTTGGCCGAAATGCCTCAAGCGGTTTTTTGTCGGGTGTTCTTAAAAAGTTGTGGCGTATGAGGTTATTCGCTAACTTTACAATCTCAGGGAGACACCTGTAGTTCATAGGTAATTGAACGACGTCCGGTGAAAAATCTTTGATAAATTCTTCGATGCGCTCATGACTGGCTCCGTTCCACTGGTAGATTATCTGGTCATCGTCCGCAACTGCAAAGACATTGCGAAGGTTATTTCCAGTTAGAGCACGGATAAAACTGTATTGTGCATGGTTCGTATCTTGAAACTCATCAATGCAAATATAAGGATATACTGTCCGGTAGCGTTTAGCAAAGGCCGGAAACTCTGTAAACAACTGGTGCACTTTGAAGATCAAGGAATTAAAATCAAGAGCATTTCGCTTAACCAGTTCCTCTTCATAAGCCTGGTAAACCAGGACCATTCGATCTCCAAATGTCTTATCCTTAAATTCTTCTCGGCAGTTCTCGGGTTTAAGAAGAAAAGACTTCAGACGTTGGATAACAGGCAGTGTCTTTTTGTCCAGGTCGCTTACCAGGTTGGATCTCTTTTTTGCTTCTTCTACTGCATCGTTCAATAATAATTGAAGATCAGCGTTTTGAGAATATATGTTAAAATTGGGATTGATGTTTAGATGTACTCCATGTTGGCGTAAAACATCAGCACAAAAAGAATGAAAAGTTCCCAGGAAAAGCCGTCCTTCTTGTCCGGGTACAAAGTCAGCCACACGGCTTCTCATCTCATCAGCGGCTTTATTGGTAAATGTCAGGGCAAGGATGCGGAACTTTTTATCATCGGTAGACTTAAGAATGTTTGCTATTCGGCATGTGAGAACCCTGGTCTTCCCCGAACCTGGTCCGGCCAGTACTAACATAGGACCTTCATCCCACTCAGCTGCCTCTTTTTGAATAGGACTCAGTTTCTCCCAGGCTGCATCAAATGAGCTTATCTCTTTTGAGGATTCGATAACGTCTTCAACTCTCATACTATTTAACCTTTGCAATAATATCTTTGATCAATTTTTTAAAAAACGGGGGGACTCTTGATTCATCTGCTTTTGCTTTTCGTAGTTTTTCAATTAATGCATTGATGTAATCGGTTTTATTATTCCGTAAAATCGAAACTATCTCATCTGTAAAACCTGCATCATTTTCATTTTGTTTATTAAGAATCTCTTTATATTCGGGGACGAACCCGTTTTCCACAAGAAATAGTTCCAGATCCATACCATCCTCCGGTAATGGCCTGGCAAGATCATCAGCTTCTTCTTGCGTTAATCCACGAGCTTCAACCTGCTCGATGAACCCTTTCCCTGCTTCGTCATTATCGCAGACCATAATCCAGGGAATTTCAAAAGTTCTTGCAAGTCCAACAAAAGCGCCTGGCGAGCCATTATTCTGAAAATCTATTACTGTAATTCCAACCTGATCCAGGGGGGTTTTTAATAATTCAGCAAAATATCGAAGTAGTAAATATTCACTCTGCCCTTCGCACAGCAGCCATGCGCGAGCAAAAAACACTTCTCCACGAATACGCTTCGCGTAGGTTTCGAGAGCTATAAGTTCTTCATCCTCAAGATATAACCGGGATTCATTCTCTAGCTCCTTGAGACCAGCATGCACGTCTCTTTGATCCGAATATATTGTAAGTAGTTTGCGGTATTCGTCTTGTGTCATCTTTCCTTTCACCGAAAGGATTGATGTTCCTTTGTGATAGGAAAATTTGGATTGATTGTGCGAGCAAAACTTTTCTAATTCATCTTTTTTCGGAATTTTAGAAGTGTAGGATCGCTTAACATAAAGAACTTTTGACGATGCTCCCTCTCGGCGAAAAATACGAATATTCTCAAGTGGAATTTCTTGAATAAAATAGGGGGAATGGCTTGATATAATTTTTTGGCTTTTTATTTCATCCAGATTCGAAGCAAGTGACCGTGTTGCCTGTGGATGGAGATGAGCTTCCGGCTCTTCTAAAGTCAGTATAGCCTCAGTTTCCGGCTGAAATGTCGGTTTAAGGAATACTTCAATATAAGCCTGAAAAAGAAATAGAACAGCTAAACTCTGCATACCCTGGCCATGACGAGCAAGCGGAAAGTCAATCTCACCCCCACGGCTTTTGATAACGACCTCTGATTTTGACATTAAGTCCCAGGGTTTTAAGGGCAATGCCTGAATGGATGTTTTTTGTCCGGAGCTTTGCTCCATTATATCGCTTCCTTTTTCTAAAGAAGCTCGTACTTGCTCAAGCCTGGGATCAGCCTTTAACAATTCATTGTTAAGTTTTGACAACTTCTCTGCGAGAGTTTTTTGTTGCTTTTCGCTTATCTCTAAATCACGGAGAATACTCCCCCAGAACTGGGAACCAGGAGAAAATTCATTGTGTGAATCGCGGAGAGAAGATAAATAAAAGCAACGAATATAAGAGATAAACTTTGACAGATTATTTTGATTTCCACCTTTACCTCCTAAAGACTGTCCATCCAATGCAAGAAATTCCCATTTATGGGGAAATGCTTTGATCTTCTCATCATATTTGCTCCCTAATCGTAATCCTATCGAATCCAGATTCATTTCCGGGTCGGTCTGAATTATCGGATCAAGTGCTTGAACTAAAGTATCCGGCCACTCATCAGGGTTATCCTCACGGAACCATAATTCTATTGTAATGCCCTGACTAGACTGTGGAGAGTCATTAGCTCCGGACATATGGTAGTCATATTCGCTGAAAGGTGAGGTTCGGCTTGATACCATGCGCCAGGGTAACGCTATTCTTAGTGCATCAAGCAGAGTAGTCTTACCGGAGCTATTTTCACCAACCAAAACAGTGCTATCTGATATTGGAATCGATACATCTACTAAACAGCGAAAATTTTTAATAGTTATTTCCCTGAGTTTCATTATCTATTACCCTCACATATTTTGATACTTTGCTTCTATTAAACCATGTTAAATAAAATGTGATAGAGGCTTATTTGTCAAGAATTTACTATCTATGCGGTAGGGAGGTAAATTAATTTTTAGTATCAAACATAGACACTATTAATGTGTCAGAAAACAAGCACAAAAGCAGCTACATTGTTCACTTATTTCATTTGAGCGGTTCTATGTATCATAAAATATATCTCAAGAAATATTCTGAAATTCCTCTATACCGGAAGAGCTTTGTGAGAATATATATAGTGGTGTTATTGAGCACAAAAAATCATCTTGCAAATTGAATATTATTTTGATACCCTTAAATTTTAATCAACTGCTATGATGATATCACCTTTGTGCTGGTAAGGAGATTGCGGTAGCAGCAAAAAAAACATTATGAAAAAAATATTACAATACACCATATTGGAACAAATCGATGAAACCAGGGGTTCTGTAATCTTCCGGGTACGGGAAGAAAACAGTGACAAAACATTCATCATTAAAGAACTGAAATCAAAACGTCCAACACTCTCGGAAATTGCGCGGTTTCGGCAGGAGTATGAAATAATCAAGAAGGTTGATATTGAAGGAGTTATCAAAATCTATGATATCCTGGAATATGACAACAAAATCGCCCTGGTTCTTGAAGACTTTGACAGCATCTCTCTTAAAACACTATTAAGCAATAAAGAAATCGACTTAAAATTATTTTTAACGATTGGAATTAAGTTGAGTAATACCCTGGGCTGCCTCCATAAAGAGAATATTGTCCATAAGGATATCAAACCGCATAATATTTTATTCAACGCAAAAACCGAAGATTTAAAAATAGCAGACTTTGGTATAGCAAATGAACTTACCCATAAGAATGATGAACTCTACAATCCCGATGTAATAGAAGGAACTCTCGCGTACATGTCCCCGGAACAGACCGGCCGCATGAACCGGCAATTGGATTATCGGACCGATATGTATTCCCTGGGAATCACCTTCTATAAGCTGTTAACCGGAAGCGTTCCCTTTCTGTCAACAGACCCCATGGAGATTATTTATCATCATATTGCCATAAAAGCAAAACCGCCGGCAGATCTGAACCCTGCTCTTCCGAAAGCACTCTCGGACATTGTTATGAAATTATTATCCAAAATGCCCGAAGAGCGATATCAAAATTGTTTTGGACTCATGAGTGATCTTGAAGAGTGCCTTAATCAGCTGGAAGAGACGGGAACCATCAATGAATTCCAGCTCGGTCAACATGATATCTCACCGATGTTTATTGTCCCCCGGATACTTGTAGGACGAAAAAAAGAAATTGAAATGTTGATGAATACCGTCCAGCGAACCGCCTCTGCCGGAGAGCGGAGCGAGATAGTGCTGGTATCCGGGCAGCCCGGCATTGGAAAATCCTCTGCCATACATGAGGCCCATAAGTCAATCATATCAAATAGCGGTTATTTTATATCCGGTAAATACGATCAGTTCAGAAGAGACGTGCCCTACAGCGCTATTATTCAGGCATTCCAATCTCTCGTTAGCCAGATACTTTCAGAAAACAGCGCGCGGATTGAACAATGGAAGGAAAATCTCATACAGGCCCTGGGCCCCAATGGCAAAGTCATTACGGAGGTGATCCCTGAAATTGAACTGATAATAGGGAAACAGCCCGAAATACCGGAGCTTGAACCGGAGCAAAATCAGAACAGGTTTAACTATACATTTGGAAAATTCGCGTCTGTTCTCGCGACAAAGGATCACCCGGTAGTGCTTTTTCTGGACGATTTGCAGTGGGCGGATTTAGCAAGTTTAAATCTAATAGACCTCATAATAACGGATAAAGATATAACATATTTTTTACTCATAGGAGCATACCGGGACAATGAAGTGAATGAATCTCATTCCCTGATGATGACACTTGATACAATAAAAAAGACAGGCGTACCGGTTAATTTCATTCACCTGGAAACGCTGGACGCCGCAGACGTAAATGAAATGATTTGTCATTTTTTACGGTGTGACAATGAAGACTCTCTCCCCCTGGCAGAGCTTGTGCACCGGAAGACAAACGGGAATCCCTTTTTCGTGAATCAATTTATGAAAACCCTGCACGATGAGAATCTCCTGATATTGGATACCGTATCCGGATGGCAATGGGAGATGGATCCCATTGAGCGGATGCAGATTACCGACAATGTAGTAGAACTCATGGCTCAAAAAATGACAAAGCTGCCGGAGACAACTCTGGAGCTCCTGAAGATTTGCGCCTGTATTGGAAACAGGTTTAACCTGGAAATTATATCGGAAATCTATGAGAAATCCATAGAGGAGACCCTCAAAGAAATAACGTATGTCCTCAATGAAGGAATGCTCCGAATGGAGGGAGGTCTATACAGATTTCAACACGACCGGATTCAAGTGGCCGCTTATTCTCTTGTCCCTGAAGACGTGAAAGAAGAATTGCACTACCGGGTTGGTAACCTGGTACTGAAAAAAACAAAAGAAGAGGATTTACCGAATGAAATTCTGTATATAGTTGATCATCTTAACGCGGGGAGTAAACTCATACGTTCCGAGGATGAAAGATATACTCTTGCTCAACTGAATCTCCGGAGCGGGAATAAGGCAAAGGCATCTGCGGCGTATCAATCAGCATTGCTCTATTTTAAAACCGGGATTGAACTGGTTACTTTCGCAGAAACCGGTACGGGGTCCTGTTGGGAGAAGCAATACGAGTTATGCCTTTCTCTTTATTCCGATGCCGGTGAAGCGGCATATCTCTATTGTGATTATGATGAGATGGAACGCTTGTGCGAGGTGGTTCTCAAACAGGCTCAATCACTCCCGGACACCGTACTGGTTTATAAGATTAAGATACGCGCATATATGGCGCAAAACAGGCTTGTGGAGTCAATAGATATTGGTATAAACGCGTTAAAATTTTTTGGGATCAGGTTCCCGAAAAATCCGGGTATAATTCACATCTTACCTGGTCTTATTAAAACAAACCTGTTGCTCAGAGGAAAGGATGCCGGCAGTCTGCTCAAGCTTCCAATAATGAAAGATCCTTCAATGCGCGGCGGAATACGCTTACTTGCCGCTATTAGCAGCTCGGCATATTGGGCGCAGCCGGACCTTCTCCCCCTCATAATATTTAAATTAATGGAAATAACAATTCAATACGGGAGCAGTGCCGAGTCCCCATATTCATATTGCGGCTATGGATTAATTCTCTGCTCAATCGGAAAGATTGAGCAGGGATATAAATTCGGCATGCTTGGCTTAAACCTGCTTGAGCGCATGAATAGCAAGGACCAGGTACCGCGAACTCAACTGGTGATGAACGGTTTTATCCGGCATTGGAAAGAACACCTGGAAAAAAGCGTAGAACCATTGCTTACGGGCTTCCAAATGGGACTGGAAATTGGAGACCTGGAATTCGCGGCACATTCGGCATTGATGAGATGTGTCCATTTATACTATATTGGTTATGAAATAAACGAATTAAAAAAAGAATTAGTTAAATTTGGCGGGATACTAAAAAAAATAAATCAAAAGACTCAGCTTCAACAAATTAATTTATATCTCCAGTTAGTTCAAAATCTTCTGGGTACTGAGAAAGAGCCGTATTCTTTACGAGGTGATATTTACAATGAAGATAAAATGCTGCCGGTTCATATTGAGGCAAATGATGAAATAACAATAGCAACAGTTTATATAAATAATTTTATGCTCTGTTACTTATTTAATGAATACGGGTTAGCTCTTAAAAAACTTAAAAATTTTGAAATTTACTTAAATTCGGAACGCGCGCTCTTCGCTTTTTCTCTATTTTATTTTTATGATTCATTAACACGCATGGCATTGTATGATTCTCTCAACTGGTTTGAACAGAAAAAAACGCTGCGAAGAGTTGCTCGAAACCGGAAAAAATTAAAAAAAATGATGCGTCATAGTCCTTCAAATCAATCAAATAAGTACTACCTGGTAGAGGCTGAACGGATGCGTGTTATGGGCAGAAATTTGAAAGCTATAAAATATTACAACAAATCAATTAAATACGCCCGCGAGAATAAATTTATCCAGGAAGAAGGCATTGCGCATGAACGCGCGGCACAATTCTGGTTACAAAATAATAAAGAAGTCTATGCCCGGACACATATGCAGGCTGCTCATGATTGTTATTCACGATGGGGAGCTGCCGCGAAAGTTAACCAGCTGAAGGAGAAATTCGGCCATCTGCTTACAACAAGAACAAAAGACGCCGTAACGATTGAAGACTCAACCGTCGATTACCCTGCCACAGAGTCGTCCACCATAAGCAGCACGGAAACCCTTGACCTCTCCACGGTAATGAAAGCAGCGCAGACCATTTCAAGCGAGATAGTTCTTGAAACACTGCTGAAAAAGATGATAAAGATAGTCCTTGAAAACGCGGGCGCGCAAAAAGGATTTCTCATCCTTAAAAATGAAACAGATCATCAATTATATATAGAAGCCCAGGGAACAGCGAATGAAGAAATCAGGGTTCTTGAATCGATCTCCCTGGAAAATAATAACAGCCTTTCAACTGCCATTGTGAACTATGTGAACAAAAGTAAGAATAATATACTTCTCAACAATACAAGCACTGAAGGTAAATTTTCCAGTGATCCGTATGTAATAAAAAATAAGCCGAAATCAATTCTCTGCGGACCTCTTATGCACAAAGGAAAAATATCGGGAATTGTTTACCTGGAGAATAATCTCACCACAAACGCTTTTACTCCCGAGAGACTGAAGCTCATGAGCCTCCTGTCGTCACAGGCCGCGATCTCAATTGAGAACGCGCGGTTAGTATCGCACCGGGAAAACGCGGCGAAGTTAAATAAGGAGATGGAGATCGCGGCAAATATTCAAACCGGGCTTCTGCCGAAAAACCCCTCACTGAAAGACTACGAAATCTCGGCATATATGAAACCGACAGATGAGGTGGGCGGGGATTACTACGATGTCATCACTGTTGAAGGCAGGGATTGGATAGTCATTGGCGACGTTTCGGGACATGGGGTTCCGGCGGGATTGGTAATGATGATGGTACAGACCTGTATTCATAACACCCTTAACATGCGTCCCGAACTTCCCCCTTCGGAATTGCTCTCAATAGTAAATAAAACAATTACCAAGAACATACAACTCATGGGAGAGAGTAAATATATGACCATAACCGTATTCGCGGCTCATGAAAACGGAGAATTCACCTTCGCGGGCCTTCACGAAGATTTACTTATCTTTCGAGCTCAATCAAATACCGTTGAACAGGTAGAGACAACAGGAATGTGGGTAGGCATGTTCGATGAGATTCAAGATAGATTAACAGACGAGCGTTTAACGCTCAATACCGGTGATATTCTGCTGGTATATACCGACGGCATAACCGAGGCATGGAAAAAAGGAACAATAAAGGATCAGAGAGATCCTGAAAAAGATATGTTTGGCCAGGACCGGCTTAAAAACCTGTTCCAAACATTTGGAAATAAATCACTTGAGCAGATAAAAGAAGGGATACTTACGGGATTAGAAGAATACCTGTGCCATGATGATGTTACCATGGTTTTAGTAAAAAGGTTGGGGTAGAATAAACACAATGAAAAAAATATTACAATACAACATATTGGAAAAACTTGAAGAAACCAGGGGCTCCATACTCTACCGGGTTCGGAAAGAAAACGAGGACAAAACCTTCATACTCAAGGAATTAAAATCGAAAGATCCAACACCATCGGAAATTGCCCGGTTTAAACAGGAATATAATTTAATCAGGAAGATTGATATTGACGGAGTTATTAAAACCTATGAGATCCTGGAATATGACAATAAAATTGCCCTGGTTCTTGAAGATTTCAACGGCATTTCTCTTGAAAATTTAGATAAAAAAATGGAATTAAAATTATTTTTACTAATCGCCATTAACCTGAGCAATGCCCTGGGCCATCTTCATAAAGAGACGATTGTTCATAAGGATATTAAACCGCGTAATATATTATTTAATACGGCAACAGAAGAGCTTAGAATTTCAGGCTTTGGCATATCAAATGAAATAACGCACGAGAATAACGAGATCAATGCTCCTGCGGTAATTACCGGCTCCCTTGTTTATATGTCACCGGAACAGACAGGCCGCATGAACCGGCAATTGGATTATCGTACCGATATGTATTCTCTGGGGATCACGCTCTACGAGCTGTTAACCGGAAGAGTCCCCTTCCGCTCAACAGACCCCATGGAGCTCATTCATCATCATATTGCCATAAACGCCTCCCCCCCGGCTGAGCTGAACCCGGCTGTTCCCAAAACCGTATCGAACATCGTTATGAAGTTATTATCCAAAATGCCCGAAGAGCGATATCAAAATTGTTTTGGAGTCATGACCGATCTGCAGGAATGCCTCCGCCAGCTGGAAAACACCGGGAAAATCAAGGCATTTGAACCGGGACAGTACGATATCGCGCCGGGCTTTATTGTTCCCCGCATACTGGCAGGCCGTGAACGGGAGCTTGATGTATTGATGAACACGGTTCTCCGAATAACCTCCTCGGGAGAACGAAGTGAATTCTTACTGGTGTCGGGAGAGCCGGGAATTGGAAAATCAGTTCTCATCAACGAGGCCCACCGGCTGGTTATGTCGAAACAGGGATATTTTATATGGGGCAAATATGATCAGTATAGAAGAGATGTCCCCTACAGTGCTATTATCCAGGCATTCCAGGGTCTTGTTAACCAGGTACTTTCCGAAAGCAGCGACAGGATACGGCAATGGAAAGAAGATATTTTACAGGCCCTGGGCCCAAACGGGAAGGTCATTACGGATGTAATTCCTGAAATTGAACTCATAATCGGAGAGCAGCCGGAGATACCTGAGCTTGGACCTGAGCAAAATCAGAACAGGTTTAATTATACCTGTGAAAACTTCGCGGCGGTTCTTGCCACAAAGGATCATCCTGTAGTGCTGTTCCTGGATGATCTGCAATGGGTAGATACGGCAAGTCTCAAGCTCATTCACCTGGTAACAGCAGACAACGATATAGATAATTTTTTAATAATAGGAGCATACCGGGATAACGAGGTGGACGCGTCTCATCCCCTGATGGTGTTCCTTGATACAATACAAAAGGAAGGCGTACCGGTGAATTCCATTCACCTGGATATACTTGATCCCCCAAACGTTAATCTCATGATTTCATCTTTTTTGCGCTGCGATAAAAAGAGATCTCTATCCCTGGCAGAGCTTATACACCAAAAGACTAATGGTAATCCTTTTTTTGTGAACCAGTTTATGAAAACCCTGTACGATGAAAACCTGCTGCGGTTGGACCCGGCATTGGGATGGCAATGGGACATGGCCAAAATTGAAGAGATGCAAATTACCGACAATGTTGTGGAACTCATGGCTCAAAAAATGACGAAGCTCCCTCAAAGCACCCGGGAAATAATGAAGATATGCGCCTGCATTGGCAACAGGTTTGATCCGGAGATACCATCGAAAGTAGTAAACAGGTCCATAGCGGAAGTACTCAAAGAGCTTACCCATATCCTCAACGAAGGCATGATACGACTGCAGGATGATCTGTACCGGTTTCAGCACGACCGTATCCAGGAGGCTGCCTATTCCCTGGTTCCGGAAGAGGAGAAAGAAAAACTGCACCGGCAAATTGGTACGTTAATGCTGGAAACAACAAAAGAAGAAGATTTGCACGATAAAATTATCTATATCGTAGATCAGTTCAACAGGGGAAAAAGCCTGGTACAGACAGAGGAAAACAGGTACAGGCTCGCGCGATTGAACCTGGGAGCCGGGATAAAGGCAAAAGGATCAACAGCATATCAATCAGCATTAATTTATTTTAAAACCGGGATTGATTTGATTGACCGGGTTGATGCTGTATGGCAGAAGCAATATGACCTGTCGCTTTCACTGTATACAGAGGCTGCCGAAGCCGCGTATCTCTATTGTGATTATAATGAGATGGAGCTCTTTTCGGAAGAGGTTTTAAAAGAGGGTCAATCACTCCCGGATAAATCAAAAGTCTACGAAATAAAAATACAGGCCTATATGGCACAAAACAGGCTCCTTGAAGCAATAACTACCGGAACAGATGTGTTGAAATCAGTTGGAATCGGGTTTCCCAAAAAACCCGGTAAATTTCACATTTTAACCGGTCTTATTAAAACAATGCTTTTATTCAAAGGAAAAAAGAGAAGCAGCCTGCTTGAGCTTCCCGTAATAAAAGATCCCTTAATGCACGCGAGTTTGCGCCTGCTCTCCCGCATCAGCAGTGTCGCGTATTGGGTCAAACCCGGGCTTTTCCCTCTCATAATATTTAGAATAATGAATATAATAATAAAATTCGGGAACAGTAAAGAGTCTCCTTATTCATATAGCGGCTATGGAATGATGCTCTGCTCTATTGGGAAGATTGATTCGGGATATGAGTTTGGCAAACTCGCCTTAACCCTGGTTGAGCGTATGAATGCCCGGGACCAGGTACCGCGTACTCATTTTGTAGTGAATACGTTTATTCGGCATTGGAAGGAGCACCTGGGGAAAACAATAGAACCATTACGCGCCGGGTTTCAAAAAGGACTGGAAATCGGAGACCTGGAATTCGCCGCACATAGCGCAATAATAATTTGTTCCCATCTATACTTTCTCGGTTCCGAACTGAAAGGAGTAGAGTATGAAATGCTTAAGTTTAGCGCTGTTGTGAAAAAAATAGAACAAAAAACCCAGCTTCAGCAAATTCAAATGTATCACCAGGTAGTCTGGAATCTCCTGGGTACGGAGCAAGCGCCATATGACTTAAAAGGAACATTTTATAATGAAGAGGAAATGAAGCCGGTCCATAGGAAGGCAAATGACCGGACAGCGATGGCTACGTTATACTCACATAAGGCGAAAATCTGCTATTTATTTAATAATTACACAGGAGCTCTTGAGAATTTAAAAAATTATGAAATTGATTTGGACGCGCTCCGCGGGAATTATAATTTTACTACTTTTTATTTCTATGACTCATTAACACGCCTGGCCTTGTATGATTCAGCTACCCGGTTAGAACGAAAAAAAATTATGAGAAAAGTTGCCAAAAACCAGAAGAAAATAAAAACATGGATGGGTCATAACCCGTCAAATCATACAAATAAGTTCTACCTGGTTGAAGCTGAAGGTCTGCGTGTTCAGGGAAACAATTCAGCAGCGGTTAAGTATTATAATACATCAATTCGTTATGCCCGTGAAAACGGGTTTATCCAGGAAGAAGGTATTGCCAATGAATGCGCCGGGCGCTTCTGGTTAAGCAAGAACGAAGACGTCTACGCGCAAATACATATGCAGGCTGCCGTTCTTTGTTATTCAAGATGGGGCGCCGCGGCAAAGGTAATTCAGCTTAAAGAAAAATACGGCTCCCTGCTTCAAGAACCGGCGGGCCGCGCCGTTACCGGAAGCACCACTGAAAGCCTTGATCTATCCACGGTAATGAAGGCTGCCCGGGCTATTTCAGGAGAGATCGTTCTTGAAAAACTGCTGGAGAAGATGATCCGGCTGGTCCTTGAAAACGCGGGCGCGCAAAAGGGACTTCTCTTCCTGAGAAGTGAAGCCGACAATAAACTATATATTGAAGCTCAAGGAACCGTCAATACCGCCATCCGGGTTCTTGAATCAATCCCACTTACAAATACCGATACCTTTTCAACCGCTATTGTCAATTATGTCAGCTCGAGTAAAAAGGATGTTCTATTGAGCAACGCAAGTTCCGAAGGGAAGTTCACGGGTGATCCGTATATCAAAAAAAACAAAATAAAATCAATCCTCTGCGGACCAATAATGCATAAAGGAAAGGTATCGGGGATTCTTTACCTTGAAAATAATCTTACCACCAATGCCTTTCCTCTTGAACGGCTGAAACTTCTGCGGCTGTTATCTTCCCAGGCTGCCATTTCAATTGACAATGCCCGTCTTGTTTCGGTAGAGAAAAGAAAGGCCGCTCTTGAAAAAGAAATTGAAATGGCCCGGGATATTCAAATTTCACTCCTGCCCCAAAAGATCCCGAATATACAAAACGCCGACGTTTCATATAAATACGAGCCCATGATGGAAGTGGGGGGTGATTTTCTTGATGTACACTATGACGCGGAAAACAACAGGCTCTGCCTGTTTGTCTGTGATGTTGTGGGCCATGGCGTATACGCGTCACTGCTGGCATCCATGGCAAAAATAGCCCTTCAAACATGGAAAAAAGAGAATATCCACCCAAAAAATATTCTTACAGAGATGTGGAACCAGATGGCTGAAAACATTGGAGACAATTTTATTACGGCCTGCGTCTGCTCGCTGGACCTGGATACGGGAAAACTCGCGATAGCCAGCGCCGGGCATCCGCCGCTTATAATAATTAAAAACGACGGCAGTGTTGAATTAATAAAAGCACAGGGAAAAATGATAAATAACATTTTCGAGCCCCAGTATGAAGAGCGGGAGGTACAATTACAGGCCGATGATACCGTTATTCTTTACACCGATGGAATAAGCGAAGCGGAAAATAAAGACGGAGAAATGATCGGCGCGAATTATGATGAAAAATTTTGCCAATGGATACGAAAATATTCCGATATGTCGACTACTCCTGAAGAGCTGTGCGAGAACATCTATCGCGGCGTTATTGAACATACCGGGGGAAAAGACCAGGAAGATGATTTTACCATATTGATTGCCCGGTACTCGGCATGAAAACAATATCAAACTACACCATCCTTGAAAAACTCGATGAAACAAGGGGCTCTATAATCTACCGGGGACGGAAAGAAAATGAAACGAAAACATACATAATCAAAGAATTAAAATCCAGCTCTCCCACACTCTCGGAAATTGCCCAGTTCAGGCAGGAGTATGAAATAATAAAAAAGATTAATATTGAAGGAGTAATAAAAACGTATGATATCTTAGAATACGATAACAATATCGCCCTGGTGCTTGAAGACTTTGACGGCATTTCTCTTAAAAAAATATTAAAAGATAAAAATATTAATTTAGATTTGAAATTATTTTTAACAATCGCCATTAAACTGAGCAATGCCCTGGGGCACCTCCATAAAGAAAATATTGTCCATAAGGATATCAAACCGCATAATATCTTATTCAATGCCGCAACAGGAGAGCTGAAAATAGCAGACTTTGGCATATCGAATGAAATAACTCATGAGAATAACGAGGTCTATAACCCTGTGGTAATAGAAGGCACTCTTGTTTACCTGTCCCCTGAACAGACAGGCAGAATGAACCGGCAATTGGATTACCGGACCGATATGTATTCCCTGGGAATAACCTTCTATGAACTGCTAACGGGAAGTGTTCCCTTTCAGTCAAAAGATCCTTTGATGATCATACACCAGCATCTTGCAATAGAGGCAAAACCTCCGGCGGAACGTGATCCGTCTCTTCCGGAAGTTATATCGAACATCGTCATGAAATTATTATCGAAAATCCCCGAAGAGAGATTCCAGAATTGTTTTGGAGTCATGAGTGATCTGAAAGAGTGCCTTAAACAACTGGAAGCCACAGGAAAAATTAATGAATTTAAGCCCGGTCAAAATGATATCTCCCCCATGTTCATTGTTCCCCAGGTACTGGTAGGACGGGAAGAAGAGATTAAGCGATTAATGAAAACCGTCCGGCGGATCAATTCCGCCGGGGAGCAGAGCGAGATATTACTGGTATCCGGGGAGCCGGGTATTGGAAAATCAGCTCTTATCAATGAAGCGCACAAATCAATTCTGTCAAAAAGGGGGTATTTCATACCCGGGAAATTCGATCAATTCAGAAAAGATGTGCCCTACAGCGCTCTTATTCAGGCATTCAAGGGTCTTGTAAACCAGGTACTTTCCGAGGACCGCGTGCGAATAGAGCAATGGAAGGACGATATTTTAGCGGCCATTGGTCCCAATGGCCAGGTCATTATCGACATGATCCCTGAAATGGAACTCATCATTGGAGAACAGCCCAATATTCCGGAGCTTGGGCCTGAACAAAATCAGAACAGGTTTAACTATGTATTTGGAAACTTCGCTGATGTTCTCGCGACCAAAAATCATCCCGTTGTGCTTTTCCTGGACGATCTGCAATGGGCCGATTTAGCAAGTCTGAATCTAATTAACCTGATAATAACGGATAAAGATATTAAATATTTTTTAATAATCGGAACATACAGGGATAATGAGGTGGACGCATCACATTCCCTGGCAATAACACTCGATACCATAAGAGAGGCAGGCGTACCAATTAATACTATCAACCTGGATGTACTGAATCCGGCAAACGTCAATGAAATGATTTACCATTTTTTAAGATGCCCTAGAGAAGCCTCGCTCCCCCTTGCAGAACTTGTCCACCGGAAGACAAATGGGAATCCCTTTTTTGTAAACCAGTTTATGAAGACACTGTACAAAGAAAACCTGTTAAAACTGGACCCCGTACAGGGATGGCAATGGGAAATAACAAAGATTAGAAAAACACAAATAACCGACAATGTAGTGGAACTCATGGCTCAAAAAATCACCAAACTGCCATTAAAAACTCAGGAGGTTTTAAAAATTTGCGCCTGTACCGGCAACAGGTTTGACCTGGAAATTATATCAAAGATCCATAATCGTTCAATAAGAGAAACTCTTAAAGAAACTACTCACGCTGTCTATGAAGGCATACTGAGAATAGATAGAGAGATGTACCGGTTTCAGCACGACCGGATACAGGAGGCCGCGTATTCTCTTGTCCCCAAAGAGGAGAAAGAAGAATTACACTACGGGATTGGCAATTTACTACTGGAAACAACAAAAGAAAAAGATTTGCAGGATGAAATTCTCTATATCATTGATCATCTTAACGCTGGGAGTGCGCTCATAAGCTCAGCGGAGGAAAGGAATACTCTTGCGCGGTTAAATCTAAGAGGCGGAAATAAGGCAAAGGCATCTGCTGCGTATAAATCCGCATTACAGTACCTTAAAACCGGGATTGCGCTGATTACTCAAACCGGTGAAGAATTTTGCTGGGAGAAACAATACGAGTTATCACTTTCCCTGTATACGGAAGCCGGTGAAGCCGCGTATCTTCATTGTAACTATGCTGAGATGGAACACTTCACCGGAGTGGTGCTGAAACAGGCACGCTCTCTCCCGGATACGGTAAAAATATATGTAATAAAAATACAGGCAAATTTAGCACAAAACAAACTCATTGAGGCAATATCGATTGGACTGGACGCGCTCAAATCCTTTGGAACCAGGTTTCCCAAAAAGCCGGGAATGCTTCATATTGCAGCCGGCCTTGTTAAAACAAATCTATTATTTTTAGGAAAAAGCAGCGACAGTTTACTCAAACTTCCAATGATGGAGGATCCCTTACACCGTGGAGTGATTCGGCTGCTCGCCGGCATTGGTTCTCCCTCATATTTTGCGGAGCCCAATCTTCTCCCTCTCATAGCGTTTAAATTATTAAAACTGACTATAGCATATGGAAACAGCGCGGAGTCCCCGTATTCATATTGCGGCTATGGATTGATTCTCTGCTCTATTGGAAGTATTAACTCGGGATATGAGTTTGGCAAGCTCGGTTTAGACCTGCTTGAACGTATGAACCGTAAAGACCAGGTTCCGCGAACTCATCTTCTAATGAATGGATTTATCAGGCATTGGAAAAAGCACCTGGGAGAGACCATAGAACCGCTGCGAACCGGTTTTCAAATTGGACTGGAAATTGGCGACCTGGAATTCGCGGCACATTCGGCAATGATGCTGTGTAATAATTCATACAATATGGGCCGGGAACTTAAAGGATTTAAGCGCGAAATAGCTCAATTCAGCACTATCGTAGAAAAAATAAAACAAAAAACCCAGCTTCAAATGATTAACATGGTTTACCAGGTAATTCTCAATCTTCAGGACACGTCGAAAGAAGCATATTATTTACGAGGGGAGATTTATAATGAAGATATAATGCTGCCCCTCCATACTACGGCAAATGACAAAACAGCACTCTCCACTCTTTATTTATATAAATCCACTCTCTGTTATTTGTTTCATGAATATGCAGCAGCCTTTGATTATTTAAAGAGTGCTGAAATCCATTTGGAAGCATTGCGCGCTCTTTATGATTTTTGCCAATTTTATTTCTATAATTCATTAATACGCCTGGCATTGTATGATTCATTACCACGGCTTGAAAAGAAAAAAACGCTTAAAAGGGTTGCCCAAAACCAGAAAAAATTAAAAAAATGGATGCGCCTTAACCCGGCAAATAACGCGAATAAGTTTTACCTGGTTGAGGCTGAAGGTCTGCGGATTTTGGGCAAAAACCGGGAAGCCATGGAATGCTATGACAAATCCATTTCACATGCCCATAAAAATGGATTTATTCAGGAAAAAGGCATTGCCCATGAACGGGCGGCGCAATTCTGGCAGAGCATCAAAAAAGAATTCTATGCCGGTACGCATATGCGGGCTGCTCATGAATGTTACGCGCAATGGGGCGCTGCCGCAAAAGTTAAACAGCTTGAAGATAAATACGCCCGGCTGCTGGGGACGGTTTCCGGAGAAAATACCGCTTCTGAAGATTCCACGGAAGCAAAAACATTTTCCACAAACAGCACGGAAACCCTTGATCTCTCCACGGTAATGAAGGCAGCCCAGACCATTTCAGGAGAGATCGTTCTTGAAAAACTCCTGGATAAAATGATGACAATACTTCTTGAAAACGCGGGCGCGCAAAAGGCATTTCTCATCCTTGAAAATGAATCGAATAAGAAACTATACATAGAAGCCGAAGGCATGGCCCACAAAAAGACCAGGATTCCGGAACCGGTTCCACTGGAAAATAACGATACGCTTTCAACCGCTATAGTAAACTACGTGAACACGAGTAAAAAAAATTTAGTTCTGAATAACGCGAGTGAGGAAGGCATGTTCGCGGGCGATCCCTATATTAAAAGAAACAAACCAAAATCAATCCTTTGCGGACCAATAATGAATAAAGGCAACATGGCGGGGATTGTGTACCTGGAAAATAATCTCATAACAAACGCCTTTACCCCTGAACGGCTGAAGCTCTTGCGGCTTCTCTCATCGCAGGTTGCAATCTCCATTGAGAATGCCCGCCTGGTAGCTCATCGTGAAGACGCGGCAAAATTAAAAAAGGAGATGGAGATCGCGGCAACGATCCAGACAGGCCTGCTCCCCCAAAATCCGGAAATTAAAAATTTTGAGATATCGGCATATATGCAGCCGGCCGACGATATCGGCGGGGATTACTATGATATAATAAATGCCCATGACAGGGATTGGATAGCAATTGGTGATGTTTCCGGGCATGGCGTTCCTGCGGGACTTATTATGATGATGGTGCAGACCGCTATTCATACGGCCATAACGCAGAATCCCGATCTTTCTCCTTCGGAATTATTGACTATTATTAATACGGTTCTTAAAGAAAATATTGCTCGATTGAATGAAGACAAGTATATGACCATTACCGTATTTGCCGCCCATGAAAACGGAACAGTTATGTTTTCCGGGCTGCACCAGGATATACTCATATTCCGTGCCCATTCAAATACGGTTGACCTGGTTGAGACTCAAGGAATGTGGATTGGCATGCCCTATAACATTCAAGAGACATTAACAGATGACAGCTTCGTCCTGGATACGGGGGATACAATGCTGGTATATACCGACGGCATAACCGAGGCATGGAAAAAAGGAAGCCTCAGAAATGGAAGAGACCCTCTCAAGGATATGTTCCGGAAGGAAAAACTTTTGGATATTTTCGGTGCATTGGGGAACGGGCCCATTGAAGAAATAAAAAATGGGGTACTTACGGAATTGGAAGACTATGAGTGTGATGATGATGTTACCCTGGTCCTGGTAAGACGATTGCGGTAGCGGTTTTTGATTTAACCTCCCGGAATGAAAAGCCCGTACCCGCCAGGGCCGGGTACAGGCTTCTCTGCTTACTGATCTATCCTTACTGATCTATATCCTTACTATATCTATCCATACACGAGTTACACCAGGAATCGTTCTTTTCCGGAGCGCTTTTTATGAGAGAAAACTCCCCTCCTCCCTGGCCGGAAAATTGGGCCACAATTTCATCCGTTCCCGTGCGGGTAATGACCCCGGAAAAAACAGGAAACATGGTGGTAATCTGGTACGCGCCGGTTACCACTGTGGCATCGGAAAGGAGTACGGCAAAATCATCGCCAATATCAACAAAAGTAGTTACGGTATACTGGTCATTGACCCCAATAATGGTGGAATCAAGGGGTCTGCATTGCCGGGCTTTTGGACTCCAGGCCCATGCTGAATGATGCCATCCCAGTTCTCCCCGGTCCGCTCTAAAACGGACGGTCCTTGGTTCCCCATTGTCGAGAAAATCAACATCAAGATAATCAAGATCTTCCGTGCCGTGGTGATAGGTCTGAAATCCAAATTGGACCTTGTTTTCCACATCAGACATGAAGAAAAAATCCCAGCCCCCAAGGGGAAAGGCCCATCTGCCGAATGAATTTTCCCGGTAGCCGTGCCCGTCTATTTCCATTAGCTCCCCACTGCTTCTATCCCTGATCCATCCGGATACTTTCGTTGAAGGCCAGTTCATGTTTACGGTCCAGTGCTCCAGGCGCTCAAGTTCCAGGTGAACATCGTTCCCCACTTCCCAGCTTTTATCTTTCAGCGCGTGATAATCGGGATAAGAAAATTCATGAAGGGACTTTTCCCCGGCCCAGAGCTGGCTTACTTCAAGCTCCCATTCAAAATGAGCGGTTTTTCCCGAAAGAATCAAGCTGTCCCGTTGGCCCTCTTCGCCCCGTACCGGGGTCATTCTGCCATAGGTTCCCGTCCCGGGATTGTCCGCGTAAAAAGACCGTATGCCGGAACCAGCTTCAAAATCGAGTCCAAAGTTTTCATAATCGGCATACTTCTTCCCCGTAGATCCAACTTTCCCAAAACAGGCGACATTGCCGCCCGAAGGCATAAGGTCCGGTTCCAAAATATATTCCGGATCTCCCAGGTGTCCTTCAGGGTCCGCCACAAGGTAGGCCACGACCCCGGTAAATTTCCCTTCACTGTCATGAATGCTGAAGTAGTCCCATTCCAGGGACAGGCCGTCCAGGATATGGGGGTCACGATAGTCTTCGGACAATACATTCCAGCCCGAAAGGCCGTCACGAAGCTGCTCTTCGTTATTTTCAGCATACCGGTCCTGCCAGCTGGGTACGCGGCCCATGGCAAAAGCCCCCTGAACCATAGACAAAACAGCACAAAATAGAACTATAATTACTCTCATAATAATAACCTCTTTTTTTTTGTTTGGATATTGCAGCATTTTAGCTGCATATCGCAAGCAATTACTTGCGATATGCAACTAAAGTCAAGACATATTTTGATTTTTCAGGTTTTTTTTATCTTGCCAGCTGCCTTTTATTTGATACAGTTGGCCTTATTATGAACAAAATATTAAATTACACCATACTGGAAAAACTTGAAGAAACAAGAGATTCGCGAGTATACCGGGCACGGAAAGATGGGGAGGAAGAAGAGAATAAGAAAACATTCAGAATTAAAGTTTTAAAACCGGGGAATCCAACCCTCTGGGAAATTGCCCGGTTCCGGCAGGAGTATGAAAGAATCAGGAAGATTGATAGTTCCGGCGTAATAAAGACCTATGCTCTCCTGGAATATGACAATTCCATTGCACTGGTCCTTGAGGACTTCAACGGCATTTCTCTTAAAAGAATATTTAAAGATAAAAACATTAATTTAAATTTGAAATTATTTTTAAGGATTGCCATTAAACTGAGCAGTGCCCTGGGATTCCTCCATAAAGAGAATATTGTACATAAGAGTATAAAACCCCATAATATATTATTCAATGCCCATACGGAAGAGTTAAAAATAACAAACTTCGGCATCTCCAATGAAATAACCCATGAGGATAAAGATATCAACAAGCCCGCGGTAATAGAGGGCATCCTTGTCTACCTGTCTCCTGAACAGACCGGCCGAATGAACCGGCAGCCGGATTACCGGACCGATATGTATTCCCTGGGAATCACGTTCTACGAGATATTAACGGGGAGTGTTCCCTTTGTTTCAAAAGATCCAATGGAGGTTCTTTATCATCATATTGCAATTGAAGAGAAGCCGCTCAGCGAATGGAATTCATCCATCCCCAACATCGTATCAAACATAGTCACTAAATTATTATCCAAAATGCCTGAGGAGAGATACCGGAACTGCTATGGGCTCATGAGTGATCTAAAAGAGTGCCTTAAGCAGCTGGAAACTACGGGAATAATAAACGAATTTGAACTCAGCCAACACGACATCTCCCCCATCTTCACGATTCCCCGGATACTGGCAGGCAGGGAAAAAGAAATTAATATATTGATGAACACTGTCAGGCGGGCCTGTTCCGCCGGAGAGAGAAGCGAGATATTGCTGGTGACCGGGCATCCGGGTATTGGAAAATCGGCGCTCATACACGAGAGCCGCCGGTCTATCATGTCGAAACACGGTTATTTTATACCGGGAAAATACGACCAGTTCAGAAGGGACGTGCCCTACAGCGCTCTTATCCGGGCGTTCCAGGGACTTGTTAATCGCCTCCTTGCCGAAAGCAGCCAAAAGATCGAACACTGGAAGAAAAACTTTCTGGACGCCCTTGCCCCCAATGGCAAAGTTATTACGGATGTGATCCCTGAAATTGAACTCATAATCGGTGAACAGCCCGAAATACCGGAGCTGGGCCCCGAACAAAATCAGAACCGGTTTAACTATGTGTTTGGAAACTTCGCTGCCGTTCTTGCCACAGAAGATCATCCCGTAGTTCTGTTCCTTGATGATTTGCAGTGGGTGGATACGGCAAGTCTTGATCTTATCAAGCTCATAATAACGGATAAAGATATAAAACACTTTTTATTAATTGGCGCGTACAGGAATAATGAGGTTGAGAAATCCCATCCCCTGATGAAAACTCTTGATACGATAAAAGAGAACGGCGTGCCCATTAATTCCATTCACCTGGATATACTGGACATTGAAAGTGTCAATGAAATGGTCTCCCTTTTTTTAAGACGCGAAAAAGAAAACTCTCTCCCCCTGGCAAAACTGGTACTCCGGAAAACCAATGGGAACCCGTTTTTCGTAAACCAGTTTATGAAGAACCTGTACGATGAAAATCTCCTGGAATTGGACCCCTTAGCCGGGTGGCAATGGAAGATGGACCAAATTGAAGAGATGCGGATTCCCGGTATTGTTGTGGAGCTTATGGCTCAAAAAATTACAAAATTGCCCGAGAGCGGGCGGGAGCTTATGAAAATCTGCGCCTGTTTCGGCAACAGCTTTGATCCGGAAATTATATCCGGGATCTATAACAGGTCCATAGAGGAGACGGTTAAAGAGATTACGTATGCTCTTAATGAAGGAATGCTCCGGGTTGAGGATGACCGGTATCAATTTCAGCACGACCGAATTCAGGAGGCTGCCTATTCTCTTATCCCGGAAGAGGAAAAAGCAAAACTGCACTATCGAATTGGCAGTTTAATGCTGAAAACAACAAAAGAAGAAGAGCTGCAGGATAAAATTCTTTATATTGTTGATCATCTTAACGCAGGGAGAACCCTGGCAGCTTCGGAAGATGAACGATATAATCTTGCGCGCTTGAATTTAAGAAGCGGGAATAAGGCAAAGGCATCTGCGGCGTATGAATCGGCGCTGATTTATTTTAAAACGGGGATTGAACTTATTAATTTTGCCGGGCGTAACCGTATGCCGAAAGAAACGGGGTGGGAAAAACAATACGAATTGTCGCTTTCACTATATACGAATGCGGCGGAAGCCGCGTATCTCTTTTGTGATTATGATGAAATGGAAGGCTTGTGTGCGGTAGTTCTGGAACGGGCAAAATCTCTTCCCCATACGGTAGCAGTTTATGAGATCAAGATCCGTGCGTATATAGCTCAAAACAGACTCCTTAAGGCAATAGATGTTGGAACCGGTGCGTTGAAATTATTTGGAACCAGCTTCCCCAAAAAGCCCGGTAGTTTTCATATGATGCTCGGTCTTGTTAAAACAGGTCTATTACTCAGAGGAAAAAATACCGGTAATTTACTGGAACTTCCAAGAATGAATGATCCTTTAATGCAGGGGGCTATGCGTTTACTCGCCGCGATCAGTACTGCCGCATATTGGGCTCAACCCGGTCTCTTACCCCCGATAATATTTAAAACAATTGAAATAACAATAAAATATGGAAATAGTACTGAGTCACCTCCTTCATATTGTGCCTATGGATTCCTTCTCTGCTCTATGGGCAAGATTGATCCGGGACATGAGTTTGGCAAACTGGGGTTAACCCTGCTTGAACGTATGAATATTAAAAAGTCTCTACCTGTTCTTTTTGCGATTAACGGATTACTCAGACAATGGAAGGAACATTCGAGTACGGGCATCGAATCATTACGTATGGTCTTTCAAATGGGACTGGAAATTGGTGATTTTGAATTTGCTGCTTATTCAGCAGCGACGATTTGTTCTCGTAAATTCTTTTGTAGTTTTA
>JAAENB010000395.1 GCA_024224995.1 bacterium
GAACCCGCAACGACTGGAATCACAATCCAGGGCTCTACCATTGAACTACAGCCACCATAATCGTAAAGTACGCCAGTCAGGAGTCGAACCTGAGACCTACGGCTTAGAAGGCCGTTGCTCTATCCAGCTGAGCTACTGGCGCCAATTACATTTTTTCTACGTCGGGGCGAGAGGATTCGAACCTCCGACTCCCTGGTCCCAAACCAGGTGCGCTACCGGACTGCGCCACGCCCCGTCTAATAAGAAAAAACAAATTATGATTTTAGCCCGGATGTGTCAATAAAATTTTAAAATATTTTTTATAAAATATTACGAATCGTCGTCATCGTCGTCTGAATCATCATCGTCGGAACCTTCATAGTAAAGGGGGCCAACAGATATGACACAGCCTTCATCTTCATCATCGCCGTCACTATCGTAACAGCCGTCATCCTCTCCGCTGGTTTCCGTAGCAACCTCGAGATTATCTTTCCATATTGACATGGTGAGAGTACAGGAAGAATCATTTTTAAAAGAATAGACCTTTATTGAATCATAATCACCCAGTTCTTTTTCAAAGTAATAATGACCATAGCCGCTGCCGTCGGTATAATCCAGGGTTCCGGTAAAATCTTCCTGGTAACTGCCATTCAGATAATAATATCCGCTAAAATTAGCCTTATACCCGTCAATAGTAATAGTATAAACAGTCTCTTCATCGACTTCACAGGCAAAAAATGCCGGTATTAATATAAAAAGCAGGCACACAATATTCCTGAAAGCTTTCATTTTCGGTATCTCCTTAGTATGATAGTAGAGTGAAGTGCCTGCTTCCCCTTATAGACACCTTTTAGCTAAAACAGTTACACGTTTTTAGATAATTCCGTAAAAAGAACATTCAGGGAAAACTTCTTGACACTCCCCTTATTTTGTTTACCATAAAAAGATCTTTAGACTTCAAACTTTTTACAAGAGGTACAACAATGGGACACACCGTATTAAAAGATATTTACAAAAAACTGGGAAACAAAATTGACTCCCTTCCCTCCCGCACACCCTGGAGTGAAAATTTATTCAACCTTTTAAAAGCGCTCTATTCCACGGAAGACGCGGAATTAATCATAAAAATGCCCTGGGGATTCAACTCCCTTGATAAGATACAGACCATAATCCATATGGATAAAGGGGAACTGGAAAAGCGGCTCAATGACCTGGCGGAAAGAGGTCTTATGATGGATTTTAATTTTGAGGGTGAAATAAAATATATGGCTCCTCCAATGATCATTGGATTTTATGAATTTACCCTCATGAGAACCGGTGAAAACGCAAATACCAAAGAGTTAAGCCGCTTGTTTACGGAATATATGGACGACGGCTTATACTGGAATACCAATTACGGCAAAGGACAAACCTCGGCAGCCCTGAGAACAATGCCCCATGAAGAGACCATTCTCAATAACGATCATATTGAAATCTATGATTATGAACGCGCCCGCACCCTCATTGAAAAAGAAGACACATTCGCCATTGGATTATGCGCCTGCCGCCATAAAAAAGGCCACCTGGGTACAAAAAAGTGCGACGCTCCCCTGGAGACCTGTTGTTCCTTTGGCATGTGGGCCGATTACGCGTCGCGGCACAACTTCGCGAAAAAAGTGAGCAAAAAAGAGGTGCTGGAAAAGCTGGATGTTGCCAGGGACCACGGTCTTGTTATTACCGTAGACAATGTTAAAAATTCCCCCGGGTATATGTGCATGTGCTGCAAATGCTGCTGCACTGCTCTTGAGGGGGTGAACAAGTTCGGGTTCGAAGCAGCCCTTGTTTCCGCTAATTTTGTTCCAAAAGATAATGAAGAAGCATGCGTCGGCTGCGGGACCTGCGCGAAAGTATGCCCGGTTGAAGCGATAACAATGGTTCCAGACCCCAATGAAGGTACACAGAGAAAATCGGCTCCCGGGATAAACCGGGATCAATGCCTGGGATGCGGCGTATGCGCGGTCAAGTGCCCGCCCAAGGCACTACAGCTGGTCCCGGCAAATAAAAGGATTATTACCCCCGAAGACAGCTTTGAACAAGCAATTACCGCTGCCATTGAAAGAGACGCGCTCCAGTACCAGCTGTTCCCGGACCCTGACAGTATAACGCATAAAGTTATGAGGGGATTTCTTGGCGGATTTTTACGGCTTTCCCCGGTAAAGAAAAAGATCCTGAGCGACGCGTACCGGTCTAAATTTCTTGGGAAACTGCGAGAGAAACAAGAGGCAAAAGAAAAAAAGGAAAGAGAAGAACGGATGAAAACGGCAGAATAACCGAAATAAAAAACCCCCTGGAATACCAGGGGGTTTTTCTGAGCCTGCTGCCGGATTTGAACCGGCCACCCCTTCATTACGAGTGAAGCGCTCTACCGAATGAGCTAAACAGGCAGTAAAACAACAGAATTTTAAATACTAAAAAAAGGCTATTTTTGTCAAATATATTTTTTATTAAATTTTTTATTATATTCCCGCCTGCTTTCTTACTTTCAGCAGCTGATTAAATTTTTAGGCGATTAATACGATCTCAGGGAATTAGTCCTGTCTTTCCGGAACAGGAGCCATGGATGGCGACGCCTATGTGCAATACAGGACGTATTATCACATAGGTGGAGGAAAGACAGGACTAATTCCCGAGCGCACC
>JAAENB010000396.1 GCA_024224995.1 bacterium
CCTGTCACGCCGGAGGTCGCGAGTTCGAGTCTCGTCGTCCCCGCCATATAAAAAAAATCAAGGGGTTAGGTTGCAAAACTTAACCCCTTATTTTTTGCTCAAAATTTCATTCCTGCAGCACCACTTTTTAAATTCGTCCCCGTCTGCTCCCGCCTGATTTCAGGGCTTAAAGAAACCGGGTTTTTGCGAAAAACCCGGTTTCTGAATGTGTCCGAAAGGGGGGACGAATTTAAAAAGTGCTGTACTACATACTTTATCCAACTTAATGATTTCTGATAATATGAACCATAGTGGGCATGTGATCTGCTTGGAAATACTGTGCAGTTGTACAACAAATTGTTGAAAAAAAAATTGTCATGTTATTGACAAGCAGAAATAAGTGTGTATAATGTGTGTATAAGGATAAGGGGGCATATTATTATATTACATAAATCAAAGGAGAATTTATGGAAAAAAAACAAACAGGAGAAAATCTATGAGTGTGACAAGTAAAGAGATTATCAAAAAATTAAAAGATAACGGATGGTATGAAGTCGGAAGAAAAGGGAGCCACGCTCAATTCAAACACCCTGAAAAAAATCAGGGCGTGTGACCGTGCTTCATCCTAAAAAAGATTTTGTGATCGACACTCTTAAAAGTATTGAAAAACAGTCTGGTATAAAATTTAAAAATTAAAATAAATTGAAGTTGAAACTGGAGTGCAGGAGATAATTCTGCACTCCAAGATTAAGAAAAATTTTAGGACGTTATTATTAGAAAGTATTATTATGAAAAAAAATTATGTAGCAGTTATCCATAAAGAAGCCGACAGTGATTACGGCGTGTCTTTTCCAGACTTTCCCGGATGTATTACGGCGGGAAGTTCTTTAGAAGAAGTTAAAGATATGGCTATAGAGGCGCTGGAGTTTCATATTGAAGGTATGGTTGAGGATGGGGAAAGTCTTCCGGAAACTTCTGTATTGGATGATATTGTAACGGATCCTGAATATTCAGATGCTCTGACTTTTATTGTTATTCCTGTCAGGGAAGTTGAATCAAAAGCAGTGAGAGTTAATATTACCATACAGAAAAATATTCTGGACAGAATTGATGCTTTCGCCAAGTCTTGTGGGATGAACAGATCGGCGTTTTTATCTCAGGCAGCCCAAAAAGAATTGCGACATGCTAATTTATGAATAAAATCAAATACTCCCACATCCCTGATTAATGCTTGCAATTATGTAGAGACAGTTTTTTTCTGAGCGAAACGGGATACCTGTCACAAAATTCTGATAGGGCTGATGTCATAGGACGCTTATTATTCAAAGGAGACACAATGAACAGGCAGCCTGTTTTCTGTTTAAAACGGAAGCCGGTCCCTCAATCCTCTTCTTCATTTATACCCACATAACTGCGGAACAAATAAATATGACACAATTTCTGATTTTTCCATTGCAATGTAAGCAAAGTAGAGGTACTAGTACATCACTTTTTAAATTCGTCCCCCTCTGCTCTCGCCGGATTTCAGGGCTTAAAGAAACCGGGTTTTTGCGAAAAACCCGGTTTCTGAATGTGTCCGAAAGGGGGGATGAATTTGCAAAGTGGTGTACTTGAAGCGCACG
>JAAENB010000397.1 GCA_024224995.1 bacterium
ATAAACTTTCGCACCGGGGCGTTAAATTTCCCAAACCGCATTGGACTGCCGATTATAACCCCGTCAAACGATTTCAGCGTGTCGCTGCCGCACTGCGCCGCCGTAGTCCGCTCTACAGCAAACCCCTTCCCTGCCAGCTCCTTCTCAATAATTTCCGCAATCTCACCGGTCGATCCCGACACTGTATCATAAACTATTAACATTCTTTTCATATTATTCTCTTTTTATGTTTTATGTTTTCTCTAAAAAATAATTTTTCAACAAATTAGTCAATTTATTTTTTATTAGCAAGCAGGCTCAACCGCGCAGCAAATTTAATTTTTAGATCATTTCTATATCAGGGAATTAGCCCTGTCTTTCCGGAACAAGAGCCGCGGATGGCTCTGCCTATGTGCAATACAGGACGTATTTTCACATAGGTGGAGGAAAGACAGGGCTAATTCCCGAGCTTACCAAAAATAATAAACCACTCCCGCGCAGCTAATGCTGCGCGTCCCTGTACACTTTTTATAACAAAAGCAAAAATTTGATTTGCAAAATTCGGGTAAAAAACGGATTATGTACTTTTGGATATATTTTAAAATAACGGTCATGGATATGTTTAACCGGTTAATGTGTAAAACAGCAAACAGCTTATGGCTCCTCTTGTGTAAAAGAGAGAATAAGCGATTTTTTAAAGAAGCCCGCTCCGTACAAAAGAGCCAGGAAAAAATATTATTTTCCATTCTGGAAAAAAACAGCCGTTCCCAATACGGGGAAAAATACAACTTTTCTTCAATTGGAAGCGTCAAAGAATTCCAGGAAGCAGTTCCCGTAAGCGATTATGAAGATTATGTACCCTATATCGATAAAATCTCGCATGGTGAAAGCAATATATTAACAACAGAAGAAATTACCATGTTTGAGCTTTCAAGCGGTTCAACATCCGCTTCAAAATATATCCCTTACACGAAAAGCCTCAAAGAAGAATTCCGGAACGGGATAAAAGCATGGATATATAACCTGTATACCAATCATAAAAAACTCTCCTGGGGCTCTTCCTATTGGTCCATTACCCCCGTATCCAATACCAACAAGGAAACACCCGGCGGGGTACCAATAGGATTTGAAGAAGATAGTGAATACTTCGGTTTTATTGAACAATTCCTGCTGAACAAGCTCTTTTCGGCTCCGGCAGAGCTAAAACATATTGAAGATATGAACGCGTTTAAATATACAACAGTCCTTTTTATGCTGAAACAAAGACACCTGACACTCATATCCGTATGGAATCCAACATTCCTCACGCTTCTCCTGGAACCCTTTGACCGTTGGAAAGATACCCTGGTACAGGACCTGGAAAACGGAACCATCAGCCCGCCCGAGGGCACAATAGACCCGGCTGTTTTAAAAAAACTTACGAAGAAACTGGGAAAGAATACAAAACGGGCCAGGGAGCTTAAGGAGCTCCTGGCCCAAAAAGCTCTCTTCACGGATATATGGCCAAACCTTGCCCTCATCAGCTGCTGGACTTCAGGGAATACAAAGGCATATATTCCCCGGATCAATGAACTGTTTCCCGGCATAACAATCCAGGGTAAAGGACTCCTGGCAACAGAAGCCTTTGTCTCTTTTCCTGTAGCCGGGTACGAAGGATCGGTCCTTTCTGCCCGGTCTCATTTTTTTGAATTCATTGAACAGGACAAAGAGCCCCAAACAATAAAAACCGCGTGGGAACTTGAAAAAGAAAAAACATATTCCGTTCTACTAACCACGGGCGGAGGGTTTTACCGCTACCGGCTTCACGACCTTATCCGGGTACTCGACTTTATTGACGGATGCCCGGTTATTGATTTCATTGGGAAAGAAGAAAAGGTCTCTGATTATTTTGGGGAAAAGGTAAATGAATATCATATATCCAATATCCTGGAAGTGCTTTTTCCCGGCTGCGGAATTGAACCCGATTTTTTTATGGTTGCCCCCAGCAGGGACACGGCAGGAACGATGAATTACGTCTTATACCTTGAACTGAAAAACCCGGAAAATAGTACGGAACAGCTGGCGGAGCTGGAAGAAAAATTTGAAAAGGAATTGCAGGCCAATTTTCATTATAAGTACTGCCGGGAACTTGAGCAGCTCAAGCAGTCAAGGCTCTTTTTGATTGACCATCCCAGGGGAAACGAAACCTATATACGGGTCTGTGCTTCCCTGGGTCAACGCATCGGTGATATTAAACCATCGATATTGCATACCGGAACCGGGTGGTCAAAAGAATTCCCGGGCAGGTTGTTATAGCAGTTACCTACTCTTCAACACCCTCTTTGTGATGCGGGTATACCCCCAGCTCACCATGCTTTATATAGTAGCCTATCATATAAATAGAAACAGGGACAAAGAATGTTACCAGGTTACAAAGCACCAGGAACCACCAGAAAAGATCTCCCTGCTGAAGAGAGAGAAGATAATGCTCAATTAGTTTAATCTCCATGCCATAGAAAAACCCAAAAAAGCCGAAGTATACAGGCGCGTAGTCCATAGCAATGTCTGCCGCACTAGCGCCTTCAGCGTATTTCCTGTTAAAAACCGTCATAAACCCCGTCTCAATGGCGTAGGCATCGTAGAGCCAGTTCCAGAAGGCCATAAAAGACCCGGTCATGAGGCCCGTTCGAATTACCTGGTATACACTAAATTCCGATTGACCGGGACCGGCAACACAGAGCAGGCCCAGCATACTCATACCGGTGCCAAAAACAAAACCGTGATGGGGTCTGAATTTTCCCACAATGACCTTTGTGTTAAATTGCCAGAGTTTAAAATAATTGGTACCAAGCGCCGGAACAAAGTACGAGGTGAGTACGGGGATAGACATAATCAGGATCACTAATTCATGCTGCCCTTCCAGTCTCATGTACCAGAGATAATAAGCTAAGGGGAAAAAAACCACGGGAACTACAAATTGATATACATTAAAAAAACCTTTCTTCATAATTACTACTTTACTCCTTTATTCCCTTTATTTTTCCTTTTTTCCCTTGAGCCGTGCTCCTTGAACCTTGTTCCTGCCTTGTTTCAGTTTTGTCAACAGCATAGATAATATCAACCAGCAGGTCCCTCATTGTGTTATACTGATCAAGTTTGATATTCTCTAATGTATCCAGGGGCGTATGGATATGGGGATTACGGCAAAATGTAGTCATGCAGGGAATATCTTTTATGTAAAAGGCATGAATATCTGCCGGGAATACCGGGCTAAACCGGTAAAAAAGATTTAGCGGGACCGGAAATATCCCCTTTAATAATAATTTAAAAGCCGATATGCTTTTTTTCGCGAGAGAATGCCCTGAATAAGAAATTGTCTTTAATCCACCGGCATAGGTGGGAACAGGCATTTCAAGATTCATATAAAAGGCATACTGGTCCAGGTTATTAACAGCCGCATGATGTCCGGACCCCAGAAGACCGATTTCTTCGGCGTCAAAAAAAATCGCCCGGATCGATTTATTAAGTTTCTTTTTATCTTCGATATAGATCTTTTTTAAGATATCAACCAGCAGCTGTACGGCAATACCGTTGTCATGGGTTCCAATGTCCCAGGAATCAAAATGAGCTCCAATAACAATGGTATCATTCTCAACCGCGGTACCGGTACTTTTTTTACCGAAATCGGCAATTATATTTCCGGCGGTAAATTTCCCCAATTTTGTGGAATAATCAAGTCGAACTCTTTTTACAGAAGAGGCCTGGTACGATTTCCACACATCAATGGTGATTCCCACAGCAGGAATTGGACAATGCCCCAGCATATAGGGATAGCCAATACCTTTCTGAATATATTCTCCGCTTTTTGAAACCAGTATCACGCCAACAGCACCGGCCTCATAAGCGGAAATAACCTGGAAGATCCGGTGAAAGAGCACATTATGATAAAACACCACGATTTTCCCTTTTACCAGGGGCTTGTCTTTTGTGGATATTCTCCTGCCGGCAAGGTACAGCTCCGCTTCAACAAAAGAACCTTCAACCCCGGTATTGTCGTATAAATGGGCCGGGGAATTTTTACCATTGGCAATAAGCGAGGCTTCACTTTTTTTTACTGATGTTACGGAAAAAGATTCCTTTGAAACAGCAGCTTCCGGAAATGTGTTTTTTACATATTGCGAGATATGCTTCTGCGCTTGTTTACCGGCTTTAGTCCCGGCTTTTTTTTCTCCAAGATCCGTGAGCTGATTTAACAGCTCAAGATCTAAATTTAAGTCTTTATCATGGGAGTTGGTATACCTGTTCCCTGAGTCCATTGCCGAATCCTCTCTTCCTGTTATTTGGGCATTTCATCAAGACCGGTACCAATGGGTAATTCCAGTCTCTGGTCTACTTCTCTTTGCAGCATCAAATTGTTGTCGAGAAACAAATAAGAGAGAATTGGGTTCTTGTTCCGTTTTAACAATTTGAACCATCGCTTAAATATTGCGGAGGTTTTGAAAAAATCCCTTCTTGCCTGGGCACACAGATCTTTCACATCCTCATGGGTCATACTTTTTGGACGAAAGGGAAGATACCCGTATTTATAGCTTGTATCGAGCCACCATTTATCCATTAAGAGACGCCCTTCTTTTTTAAGCTGGTCATACAAGGGAGTTGCGGGAAACGGCGTAACATGGTTATAGGCGGCAAAATAGAATCCATGCTTCATTGAAAAATCAATCGCTTTTTGAAACGTCGCGGGAGTATCGTAATCGAACCCGAATACAAAAGTAGCGTAAATGCTAAGGCCCGCGTCATGGATCTTCTGAATGAGTTTATCCTGCTCACCCATTTTCGCGTTCCATTCTTTCTTCATCTGTTTCAGGTTTTCTTCTTCAAGAGATTCAATCCCTATCAAAAGAACATCACACCCGCTTTTTTTGAGCCACTTCAAAAGCTCGGGATTTTTCGCCATGGTAAGAGACCCCTGACTGGACCACTTGATCTTAAGGGGAGCAATAGCTTTACAGAGCTCCAGGGCATATTCCTGGTTTGCCACAATATTGTCATCGATAAAAAAGAAATAGTTTTTACCCGAATTTTTAATATCCGCGACAACACGCTCTATCTCCCGGGGATAATACCGGCCTTTATAATAGGAGGTAATGGCACAGAAGCCGCAATTAAATGAGCAGCCCCGGCCGGTTTCCACCAGTCCAAGGATTGAATATTTTCTATGGGCATAAATGCTCCGGTCCGGTAAAATATCGGAATAGCCCTGGGTGCCAACGTATCGTTTCTTTAAGGAATTATTTTCAAAATCTTCGAGCACCTTTTCCCAGGTACCTTCAGCATTACCAAGCACAATACAGTCGGCATGTTCCGCTACTTCATCAGGGAGAGTTGTGGGGTGATATCCTCCCATAACCACGGTAATTCCCCGGTCACGAAACCGTTTCGCAATAGTATAGGCCCGGTACGAGGTGTATGTTTCCACGGTAATAGCAACCAGGTCGGTTTCCGTATCGAAATCGATCAGTTCAACGCGGTCATCAAAAAACTCCGTTTCAATATGAGGAGGAGTAAACGCCTTAAGCGTGGCAATGGTTAAGGGCTCCATTACCCGCCATGATTTGATATATTTTTGTCCCGGCCGTTTTCCTATGGCAGGAGTAATAAATGTTACTTTCACTACACTCCCTCCTTTGCGACGATGGGTTCAAATTTACCAAGTTCATCCGCTTTTTTGTCGGTAAAGCCAAAAAGCATATCCTGCTTTTTAAATGTTTCTTTTCGGAAAAGCCTGGCGTACGTAAAATAATAGAACATACTCACCAGGTTTTTCATATTGGTTTTCCGGGCAAAAAACCGCTTTATAAGGGACGGGATGCTGTTAAACTTCTTTCGTGCCGCGAAGCATGCTTCGGTTAGTTCATCGGGAGTCATTTTATTTGGAATAATAGAAGCATGATTAAACCGGTATTCCGGGTGGAGCCACCATTTATCATCAAACAGAAGCCGGTTTTCCTTTTTCAATTTATCGAACAGGGGAGTTCCGGGATAGGGCATAAGAATATTGTACGCGGCAAAGGTAAACTTGTTCTTTAACGAAAACGCCACTGTTTTTTCGATTGTATCAACAGTATCGGCGTCGTGCCCAAAAGTAAAGGCTGCCCAGGTTTGCAAACCGTAGTCATTGAGAATTTTTATTTCATCTTCATACATGTTAAAATCCGCAATATTCGGTCCTTTATTCATCTCTTTCAGAGAATCAATATCAATGGATTCAAACCCAATAACATTGCCAAGACAACCGCTTTTAACCATAAGATCCATCAGTTCCAGATCCTGAGTCTGGTCAATACTGGCCTGGCTCATCCACTTAATTTTTAAGGGAATTAAGGCTCTGAATAATTCTTTTGCTTTTTCATGATTCGCGACAATATTGTCATCAACAAAAAATATGGTTTTCAGGTTCTGGTCTTTAATCTCCTGTACAACATTGTTGATATCACGCATAAAGTGAGTCTTTTTGAAAAAAGCGCTTGTGGCACAATAATGACAGTCATAAATGCAGCCGCGGCTAAACTGCATGAGGGAAATAGGTAAATAGCCCTTTCCTTTAAAAATATCACGCCTGGTCTGACTATAGGGCTGCGGTTCTCCGCCCTGGTATTCATACAAAGGCTTTAATGCTCCCTTAGCGGCATCTTCCAGGACCAGGTGCCATCCAAACTCCGCGTCTCCCATAAACACGGAATCGGCATGTTCGGCAACTTCATCGGGGTTCAGGGTGGCATGCATACCGCCCATGACAACCGGCACACCACGCTTCCGGTATTCTTCACTAATCTCGTAAGAACGCCGCGCAGTATAGGTTTCTATTGTTAACGCAACAAGATCCGTGGGCTCATCAAAAGGAATTCTTTCCAGCCGGTCATCATACAATGCAATCTCATGTTCCGGTGGTGTTAATCCCGCAAGAACGCCAAGCTGATGCGGCTCCATCCGGGCTTCATCAACAAACAAACTGTGATCATGTCTTCCGATATTTGGTTTAATAAATGTAATTTTCATAGACCTTCTCTCTCATGTAATAATAGTTTAGTAGTAATAATAATAATCTTTTATTAAGGAGAATCCCCCCTCTCCAAAACCTCGAACCAATACTTTATTTACTCCCCCAGAGTTCGCCCCATTTTGCGGCTTATTTCTTTTTTAGTTACAAAATTAGCGATTAAATAGAGCCCCAGGTTTTTCAAACTTCCGCAGTTTGTGTTAAACTCAAGAGCCCGTTTAAAAATAGACCCGTAGCTGTTAAACTTCATCCGCATGCTGTAGCATCCTTCTTTCAGTTCATCAGGGGTCATGCCTTTTGGCATATACATGGTATCACCCCATTTATAATCGGGATGAAGCCACCATTTATCATAAAGAAGTCTTCCTTCTTCCTCCAGCCTCGTATACAGCCGTGTCCCCGGCATTGGCATAAGAGGATTAAATTGACCAATAAAAAACTTGTTTCTTTCCGCGAAATCAAGTGTGTTTTCAAAAACATTTGCCGTATCATTGTCATAGCCGATTACAAAAGTCCCGAATATCATAATACCATGATCCTGAAGCTTCTTAATTGCTGTTTCATAGTCATTTTTGGTATTGACTTTTTTATTCATTTGCAGCAGGTTTTGCTCATCCAGGGACTCAAACCCGATTATTGCGGCTTTACACCCGCTTTTCTGCATCAGGCGTAACAGTTCAGGATCCCGTGCCACATCAATACTCACCTGGCATACCCATTGCACCTTCAAAGGAATGAGGGCGGTAAAAAATTCTTTTGCCAGCCGTTTATTATAGAAGACATTATCGTCGGTTATAAAAATTATTTTTTTATTTAATGAAGCGATTTCCGCAACCACTTCGTCAATAGGCCGCTGCATGAGGTTATTATTATAAAAAGCATCAATAGAACAGAAGTCGCAATCAAACTTGCACCCCCGGCTAAACTGAACCGGTAGAATACCGCTGTACTTCTTGCCCTTGAATATTTCCCGTGAATAGCCAATGCCTTCCATAGAAACCAGTTCTTTTTGATATCGTTTTTTGAGTTTTCCCTTTTGGGCGTCTTCTATTATTTGGGGCCAGACCCCTTCGGCATCGCCGATTGCTACGGAATCGGCATGTTCAAGAATCTCATCGGGCATAAAGGTCGCATGGAACCCTCCCATAATTACCGGAACACCCAGTTCCCGGAAGCGGTCTGCTATAACATAGGCGCGCTTTGCCGTAAATGTCTCCACAGAAATAGCAATAAGATCCGTAGGATCGTCGTAATCAATATCTTCTACCCGGTCGTCATACAAAGCAACTTCAATATCAGGAGGCGTGAGATGAGCGAGAACCGCAAAGGCAAGGGGCTCCATAGCATCTGCCTGGCGCTCTTGTATCATATTTGGACGTATGAATGTTATTTTCACTGGGCCTCCCGAGAGTTAACGTTGTAAACAAAAAGATCAATATTTGGTATTAAAATTAATACACCCTTCGTTTTAAAGAATGACCATTAACTTTTTATACGGCGAAAGATGCAAGTTTTTTTTTGCAAACCTATAAAAAAAACACAAACCGTCCGGACTTTACAAACCAAAGTCGCATAACAGGGCAAAGTGCGACTTGAATTTGCCCGGCAAAAAAAGTCCGGATGGTTTGTGTTTTCTTTTTGTCTTCCTTATAATAGCCATAAATGGCGGACACTCCTCTGAGACCGGATCGGTATCAGAGGAACAACCAACTCCTCCGGCGGAAACCGGAACGGTGTCAGAGGAACAACCAACTCCTCCGGTGGAAACCGGAACGGTGTCAGAGGAACAACCAACTCCTCCGGTGGAAACCGGACCGGTGTCAGAGGAACAACCAACTCCTCCGGCGAAAACCGGCTCCGGTATCAGAGGAACAACCAC
>JAAENB010000398.1 GCA_024224995.1 bacterium
TAGCTACCCCTGCGAGGGGGGCGATACCTGTAGGGGCTCGGCGTGCCGTGCCCTATGCGGTGTTTATTTGGGTTTACCCCTCAGTGACGTTTTTGCGTAGGGGCGAGGCATGCCTCTCCCCCCTACACAAAAACGTCACGAAAACCGCTCCGTGGTAAAATCCCCGGAAACCGGCTCTATTGAAAAAGAGTTTCTTGAGAGTTTCATCGGGCTATAATCCGGAAACTCTATTATAAAGTTGAAATGTATGTTTTTTTCTGAATTCTGTAACAAAGAGGGTCTTTTTGTACTCTTAATTAAAAGGTTGATGAACCGGTAGAGTTTTAAATAAATCCTTGAATTATTTTAGTGTAGTTTGTAAAATTGACAATATATATATAGATTTTAGCAAGATGTTTATTTAGAAGACTCTGAAACAGGTTGGAAACACAAGGTTTATGGCTCTTGCAAATAAGAAAGTAACGGGTAAGCAGAAGGCACAATTTTCGGAGGTATATACGCAGTATTACCCTCTTATACTTAGTTCGGTCTATTCGAAGGTAGGAAGTGTTGATACTGCCGAAGACCTGACTCACGAGATCTTTCTCCAGTATTTGTCTAATATGGACAAAGTTGAGAAGGTTCGACCATGGCTTTTTACGGTTCTTAAGGGTGTTCTTTATGAATACTACCGAAAAGAGAGGAAAATGTCCGATGATGTGGCTCTGGCGGAATCCGGTGATGATATTGCTTTAAAATACGTGAACGGTTTTCGCGATACACGGATCATTATCAATGGAGCTATTGAGCAGCTGGATGATGAGACGGACCGGTTGATTTTTGACCTGGTGGCGATTCAAAAATTTACTTTTGAAGCAGCCGGGGAACAACTTGGTTTGACTCGTTATAATTTGAGATATCGGTATCGTAGTATTGTAAAAACAATTATGGATTATTTGAATAAACAGGGAATTACAGATATAAAGGATCTATTATAAGGTTTTTTTATGATAGGGAATAATACAATGGAAAATATAAAATTGCTCGAGTCGGCCCTGGATAAGTATCATTTAACCAGCCCCGTACCGCCCGAGCTGCAAAAACATATCCTTGCGAATACAAAGAAGAACCTGGTTCGTCTTTTGAAAGAAGCAGGTTGGTATAGTCCTTTCTTTGCCCTGGTATTATTCTTTTTCTTTTTTCTGAAGCGGCTGGGGATACATCTTTCCGTAGCTAAAACAGTTATCGCAGTAGGGGTGGCTTCGGCTGTCTCTGTAGCAGGAGTGAGTTCCGGTGTATATGTTGCTGTTAAGAATATCGTCCTGGAAGAAGCTGAGAAAACAGAAATCCATAAAGATGTTAATAATATCGAATCGGCTGTAATTGATGTTCCTGATGATAAACAGTATTCTCCTGATGTGGGAGAACCGAACGGTCTTAAGAGCAGTAAGTCAATAGGAACACCTGAAAAAACAGGGTCAAAACCGGGAGAGGTGGTGCCCGGTGAAAATAGTATGGATAAATCCGGCAGAACAGAAGGTCCCGCTGTCGGCGCGAAGAATATAATTTCGCTTCGGGCTTTTGACAATAAAGGCGCGGAAAAAGATATAACTGCGCTTGCGTTCAAAACAATCAGGAACGAGCTGGTACGCCTGAGGGGAAGCAAAACTGTTGTTGGTTCCGGAGAAGGCGGTTTTTTCCTTACGGGTTCTGTTGAAAAGATTGAAACAATTTATATGATCTCCGTGAAAGTTAAGAACAGGACCACTAAGGAATATCATTATGTTGGTTTTAAACAGTCGAGTTCCGTAACAGAACTGAAATTGGTCTGCCGGGAAATTGCCCGTGAAATATCGAAAAAGATCAAATAAAGCTTTTTAGATTAAATTAAAATAGATGACCTTCTTTAAAACGTTGACATATAACAGAGTGCCTTTTTAATGGTCACAAATTAGCAAATCAGCAGGCAACTACTAAGGGAGCAGTACTCCCAAAGCCGTCTTCAGGAGAGCGTGGGATGGTATATCAATTAAAATATCAAAAAACCTTACTACTTTTTGTTTCATCTCTAATACTATTTCTTTTTGCAAATACTAATTCTTTTGCCGACACTGTAAACTCTAACACAGTGGAGACAAAGAAAGAGACAGGTCAAAAAAAATCGCCCAAAAAACCTCTAAAGAAAAAACGTATGGCTATTCTTGATTTTTCCGCGCACAAGGCTTCAAAGGCCTATGCCCGGGTTGTGAGCAACAAAATAGAGCATACTATTTATAAAATGAAGCGTTTTCGAATGCTTGGCGCTGATGAGGTTCATGAGCTTGCCAGGGAGAAAAACCTTGGTCCCCTGAGCTGCAACAATAAGGATTGCGCTATTGCTATTGGGAAGAAACTTAATTCCGATTATGTTGTTATTGGAACTCTGGACCAGTCCGACCAGTATATGATTATTATTCATATTGTTGATGTCCGTAAAAAAATGATCGTGATTACCGATTTTGTGGGTTTTAACAAGGGAGACAGCATTGTCAAGGTTGCTGATGACCTTGCCGGAAGGCTGGCTGCTTCTATTGACCGGGCTATTCCCCGGCAGGTTCCTGTAATGCTTCCCGTGGAAAAACGTCTGTATCTTTCCGTTGGCGGCGGATATCTTTTACCGATTAACTATTTGAACAGCCTTACGGGGGGAGGATATGCCGGATCGTTTGTTGGCGGAGTTGAGAACCTCTTTTTTCCTAATTTCTTTCTTGGCATGAGATTTGGGTATGGTTATTTTTCCGGAAAAGGTGAAACAAATAATATTTCCCTGGTTCCCATGATGATCACTTCCCGTTATTCCTTGCGGCTTTTTGATGAATTCTATTTTTGCCAGGAGTTTTCTTTTGGTTTTCCCCTGGTTGTTATGAATAAACAGGATTACAATAAGAAAATGCTTGAGCCTATGATCTCTGTAGGTCTTATTTTTAGTTACCGGTTTTTATCATCCTATGAAGTTCACGCCGGAGCCCATTTTTCCAATATATTTGAGCTGGACAACAATATCGGCTTTTTTATGTTCGAGGCCGGTGTTGGCGTCTATTTCTGGTAATCAGCAAATTTTTACCGGATTTTTTCTCCCCAAAATATAGTGTATATCGAGCCGGAATGTAAATTATGCCTGCCTGGAGTAATACTTCTGCAGAACGTTCGGAACTCGCTCCGCTCAGACAGCCTCACAACCTGCCGAGGCATCACTCCAGGCAGGCATAATTTACATTCCGAATGACGTTTTTCTGTATATTAAGACACGACCGACCAGGTGTAGCAGGGAAA
>JAAENB010000399.1 GCA_024224995.1 bacterium
AAGTCCAGACGGGTGCAATACCGGATCGGCAACCGCCATCCTTTTTGCGTTCGGCAACGCTGGAAACATTCGCTCCGTACCGTGCTGTCTATCTGGTTGACGTCCCGGAGATAGGCGAGAACGCGGCCGATGCATTAAGTGAGTATGTTCGACGTGGTGGAGGGCTTGCCTTGTTCGTCGGAGCCGAGACGAACGTGCCGAGTTACAACCAGATACTTTACAGCCCCAAACGCAATTTATTACCCGGCGAATTGGGTAAGGCAAAGGCGCTTGAACTCAGCGACGACAGCAACACCGCTGACCTCCAGTTTGGGGATCCATCCTCGCTCGTCGCGCCGCTAACGGTCGCTGGCGAAGCTGCATTCGCGTTGGTCAACGTCGCCCGCTCTTGGACACTCGAGCAGGAAAATCCTAGCGCTGACAACTCAACGAGCGATGAAGCGACTACGGATGAGCCGAATGCCGAGCGTCCACGAGTCCGCAATGTTCTACTCAGACGCGATGGAGAGCCGTTTGTCACGAAGCACAATGTCGGCGAA
>JAAENB010000400.1 GCA_024224995.1 bacterium
AAAAGCTCACAGATAATATGAAGACGGTACTTTCTGATTACCCTTTTAAGGCCTTTTTCACTTGTAAAATCTTCCAGCTCATCAAGAAGTGCCGACATCTGGTTCTCTTTCAGGATTGTAGAAGGGAGTTTCTTTTCACTCCGGACCTTTCTTATCTCCTTAAAGGGATTTCCCAGGACAAGACCGGACACTTTCAGATATTCATAGAATGCGGTCACAGCCATTTAATAACTGCTAACAGTTCTCATGGAATAGGAACCGCCATCTTTTCTACCTGTTTCAATAAGCCATAGCTGGTAATCAAGGGCACCACTGGTTCCAACTGTTGTTAAACAAAGATCTGACTCATCAAGGAAAATGAAATACTTGGGAACCCTGTATTTTAATCCAATAAGCCCCTGTTCCCTTCTCCCCTTAATTTGCTCCTCTTCCAAAAACTGGTTTAATAGTTCTGTTCTATCCATATTTATCTTTTTTCCTCTGTCTCTCTCAGGAATTCCCGCCCCACTTTGATCAAATACAATTAAATCACCACTGGATAAGGAATTAAAATCCAGAAAGTGGGTCAGATGGTTTTGACCCACTTGACCCACTTTTATGTAATTACATATATGATAAGTATTTACACTACTACTATCTTTTTGACCCACTTTGACCCACTTTAGAGGTATTGGAGATTTTACCATCATTTCCCCTCTCCCTTTAGCAGTCTACTAAGGTCTAAAAGCTCAATATCCTCATCAGCTACAAGTCTGTAGGTGTTACGGCTTCCCCTTGTCTTGCTTCCAGAGCAAATCAAATACTCAAAATCGATAAGGGTTTTAAGGTTACGTTTTACAAACATCTGGTTTAGTCCAGTTTTCTCCCTGAGTTCCCTTTGACTTACACCAACCTCATGAGATAGAAGGTTCTCTGTTTCAGCTTTCTCCTTAATAACCTTCCGAACCTCCCCGTAGAGACTGATTGCAGATTTTGGAAAGTTTGAAAGTGTTGCCGGAAGTATCTCCCTAATAATATTCACAGCCAGTTTAAGGTCTGTCATATCACATTCGATGTAGGTAACTCCTCCGCTCTCTTTCTCCTCTTTCTGGAACTGGCGAAGGAATGCAACAGAGGCAATTAAGTCCATAAACCTATCATGGTCTCGTCTAGACCTCATTAATGTATCAGGGAAATTGACCTTTTCAGCCAGGGGATTAACGATAAATACCTTCTTCAACATTCTCTGGGCTGCATAGTGTGTTTTTATGATTTGTGGGATTTTGTTCTTCTTTTCCTGGAAACGATCAGTTGAATATTTCTTTCTCTGGGAGGCATGAATCCGTTTTGTCTGATCAGTTGTTTCATCGGTGTTTACAACAAAACTACGGGAAGTGTTCTCGGCGTTAAGGTCATAGTCAGTGGAACTCATTACAGCAGAAACAGTAACCTCTTTTTTTACCATCTGGCTGACCATCTGCCCGGTTTTCTCATCCTTTGTAGTCACCAAACGGGAAAGTTCGTGGGCAGATAACATCTCCCTAATCTGGTGTTCAACTACATCTGAATGGACAGCCTCACCCATAACAAGGAACTTGTGTTTTAGTCCATCTTCCGGTAGATAGTTTAAAGCCTGTTCCGAAAGGCTAGTCATTGAAACAACATCTTCAGGGGGAATCAGTTTTTTTACTGTGTCAATTAAATAGGATTTACCAGCAGCGGATTCACTCATTACTATTACCGAAATAGGATCATCAAGTTTTCTGGAACTGGCAGCTAAATAGATTAGAATCTTGTTTATCTCCTCTCCAACATAACCCAGAGTTTCAGTGTCTGAAACAATCCTTTCAAACATATCCGGTGAGGTTAAAAACTCCATTCCAAGCTCTTTCTCATCCTCTGTAAGTTTGTGTTCCTCTGTTTCTCCGGAGGTCAGGATCTTGTCCCTTTCATCTTCAAGGTATTCAACAAGCCTGACAAGGTCAT
>JAAENB010000401.1 GCA_024224995.1 bacterium
ATATCAGATCGCTGATCCGTTATTTGCCTTTTAGCAGCCTGCGGAATCTGTTTGATTTTATGAGTTCCGAACTGGAAAGGGATTATGCCCCCGGCTAGGTAAGCCGGGTTGGGGAGGACATCTTCAGTGTGAAAAAAAAAAATTAAAAAAAACTTCCGGAGACGGAAGGATTCATAAAATGCACAGCCTGATGACTTTTCTCTTCATCTGAGGAAGCAGGAGGAAAAGTACGACCTGTTTATTGAAAACGGGCTGAGTCATCTGACAGGAAGAGTATGTCTAATTTCAAAATTAAAATTGCTGTCAGTTCACAGTCCTGTTTGTCATACTCTCCGTCCGGATTTTCTATCCACTCAGTTCCCAAAGAAATGCAAAAACCGTTGTCACATAGTGTCAGGTTAGTAAGTCCTGCTACAGCACCACTTTTTAAATTCGTCCCCCCTTTTCGCTCGGCTTGGATTGTTAAATCCAAGCCGCTGGATTTAGCAATCCAGCGGGAGCAGAGGGGGGACGAATTTAAAAAGTGGTGCTCTACCGGATGAGCGCAGACACCCCCTGACCCCCCTCAAGGGGGGAATAATCACATAGGTGTAAACTTAAGGCTTGGCAAA
>JAAENB010000402.1 GCA_024224995.1 bacterium
GATTATTGGTTGAAGCTGACCCAAGACAGAATAGCCCCAGGGGCGACGTGTTGTAGCTCGGGGTTTCAACCCCTCGCAGGGGTCGCACCCCGTGGACAGAGCAGAGCCCCGGGTAAGATCTTCGGGAACAGGCCCTGTTTCTAAAATAGTTCACCAGGGCTATGAGGATTTCTCATAACGTGGGGCTTCCAGCCCCTCGTTATGATGAAGACGGCCCTGTTTAAAAAGATCTTCTTGAGAGGTCAAACAATGCTGAAACAAATTTTCAAAGGAGCGGCAATGGCCTTCGCGCTCCATATTTTGCAGGTATTTCTCTTTTTCTTTCTCGCGTGGGTCGACACCAGCGGGTCCCTTCCCTCTTCTATTTTAGTAATACTTAACATAATAGTATATTATTATTTTCTATCTTTAGACGGCCATTTAGTTCCATAAAAAAGCCCGCCAGGGCTGGTTTCAACTTGACATTAATCAGATATTTTAGTAAATTGTAAAACGTTATGAAAAAATATCTTTTTATCTTCCTGTTGAGTTTTTCTTTTATACTACCGGTTTTAAGTTTTGGGCACGGGTATTCCGTCTCCGAATTAAAAGAAGTTATTCATAAATTCGAAGGGATTTATATTGTAAAAATTACCACCATGAAGAAGACAGAGCGAGATGGAGGCGAAGGCGGTTCCACTATCAAAATTTCGTTTCTTCTTAAAGAAGTATTAAAAGGAAAAAAAATCGATTTCAAGGAAGCAGTCTATACCTTACCGGCTATCAGCAGCGATTTTGGCGGGATCAAAATGAAGATGTGGATAAAAATTGACGGCTCCGGAACGGAAACTAAAATGAAAAAGGGCGAACAGTATATTATCTATTTTACAAAAAATCGTTTACAAAGATATAAAAGAATATACAATTTTGACCGGGCGGATCCGGTTTCACGCAAAAAAGAAGTCTTAAAACTGTTAATACTCCGGGAGTAATAAATGGGATTAAAAAACATAAATTTACGCAGTATCAGGGTTAAAAATCTTTTTTTTATCTTGAGCATTATTTTTACTACTCTCCTCTTAGTCTCTGTTTTAAGCTACTTTTACTCAAAAAGCCTTATTAACACCGAAATTGACTCAAAAATGAATAATCAATTAGAGAGCCTGGTCAATAAAATCCGGGTTATTCTCTCAAATCATTCCCGGCTGCCTGCGGGGATCGCCCGAGTGGGAGATTCTTTTGGCAATACCGCTTCAAAAGAACAATATGAAAGCACGCTGAAACATTTTCTTACGTTAAATAAAGATACCTTAGGCGTTGGCATATGGTTTGAGCCATACAAATATAAAGCGGGTCAGAAATACTTTGGTCCGTATGTTTATAAAGATAAAGAAAAAAAGGTTCTTACCTACGAATATTCCACAAAGAAATATAATTATCCCAAATGGGAATGGTATACTATTGGAGCAAATACCGATAAACAGGTTGTGTGGACAGATCCCTATTATGACGAACATACCGGGATAACAATGATTACCACAACAGCTCCTTTTTATGATACTGCTCAAAAGTTTTCAGGGGTAACTACCGGGGATATTGATTTAACCAATATGCAAAAAATAATCTCCGGAATGGAGATTGGCACAAGCGGCGGGGCTTTTTTGCTGGGGAAGGACGGAAAATTCATCGCCCATAGAGACAGCAAAAAAGTAATGAAGATCAAAATAACAGAGGATACAAACGAATCTCTTAAAAAGCTGGGCATGGTTATGCTTAAAAATAAGACCGGAATTGGACATTTTAACAATGAAAATGGCAGAAACCGGGTTTACTATAGTCATCTTACGGAAACAGGGTGGACTCTTGGTATTATTATAGCTGAAAATGAACTATACGCGTCATTAAACCGGCTTTTAATTTATTTTATAATAATTATAGCTGTGGCCCTTCCGGTCTCTTCTTTTCTTACCATTATTGCGTCCCGGAAAATAACAGGTCCAATAGTATCTCTAACGGAAGACGTAAAAATACTTTCATCCGGAGATTTAACACTTTCTTTAAAAACTATTGAAGATGGAAAAACAGCCAGGGACGAGCTGGAATTACTAATCCTGGATTTCGCGCTCCTGGTTAAAAATCTCAAAACAACTATTTTTGGCGTTATAGATGTTTCGCACAATCTTGTTTCTTCTTCACTGGAAATGTCTACAACAACAACGGCCTTTTCCGACAATGCCCAAAGCCAGGCAGTCACGGCAGAGGAAGTAACGGCAACCATTGAACAAATATCGGCAGGTATGGATATTATTACGGTGACAGCAGAAGACCAGTCGGGCTTTTTGCTCAATTTAATAAAACAGATAAAAGAACTCACGGAATCGATCAATGAGATGGGCTCTGTTATCAATGAAGCATTATCGTACACAAAAACAATCGCGTCCGAAGCCCGGGAAGGGGAAGAATCGCTTAAAACAATGAATCAGAGCATGAGTAAAATATCGGAAAGTTCAGGGGATGTGACAACGACCATTGATATGATTACCGGAATATCGGAACAAATAAATCTTTTGGCACTTAACGCGGCAATTGAAGCTGCCCGGGCCGGAGACGCGGGACGGGGTTTTGCAGTTGTTGCTGATGAGATATCGAAACTGGCCGACCAGACCGCATCAAGCATAAAAGATATTAATAATCTTATTAAGGCCAGTGATGACGAAGTCTCCAGAGGAATGGACAGCATAATGAATTCAATCGCGAAGATCAGCTCAATTATTGAAGGGGTTAATTCCATCACTGAAGTAATGACACGGGTTAGCCGGTTTATGGAAAAAGAAGTAGAGATAAACCGGGCGGTTAACAGTGAGGCCGACAAAGTGCAGTACAAATCCGATGAAATTAAAAACGCAACACAAGAACAAAAAATCGCCGTTGCGGAAATTGTTAAATCCATAAGCAGCATCAATGAGTTGACCCAGGCAAATGCCGCGGGCGCGCTGGAAATGGCCGACAATTCTGAAGATGTGGCCCAAATGGCAGAGACCTTGAAGGAAAAGGTCGATTATTTTAAAGTATAGGGAGAAAGTCTCGCAAGAAAGAAGTCCTGAAACTTTAAAAAAAATAAATTTATATTTTCTTAATATAATCTTCATTATTACTTCATCACATATCCCTATTATTTCTTTATGGAAAATATAACACATTCATCTTATACTAAAAATCATACAGACAAAGAGATAATACAGGATACGGAAAAAAACCAGGGAACAAGTCTATCGTATTACCTATGGTTTTCCGGGCAAAAGGCGGTTGGTTCCAATTTCTTTAAAACTCTACCCGGTTCAGAAAAATTTTGTTGAATTTTCCAACAAAAAAATAAAAAAACGGTCTTTCCGGTTGACAGATTCAATTAAATTTATTATTATATACTCATATACCAATTTGGACTAGCGTTCCAAGAATAAAGGATATTTGAATAAATAATTGTGGGAACCAGGGAAAGAAGAGAACGAGAGCTGGAAGATCGTAAAAAATTGATACTTGAGAAAAGCAAAGAGCTCTTTTTTGAAAAGGGATTTGAACAGGTAACGATCCAGGATATATGTGATTCAGTGGAATATGGGCGCAGCGCCATATATTCAATATTTGAGAGTAAAGAAGAGATGTACTCGCATATATATCTCGATGCCATGAATATTTTAATCGATCTCAACGAATCAATTGATCCTGAAACCGATGATTTTGATAGCGAATTTATTAAAAGCATAGAGAACATATTTGAATTTTATAATTCATATACGAATTATTACAAAGCGCTCTCTTTTTTTAATACAAACGCAATGGCTCATTCAAAAATACCGCCAAAGATACTGGAAGTGAAGGAAAAACTGGCTGAGCGGGCAGTGTTGAAAGTAGCGCTGCTCATGCAGAAAGCTGTACTGAATGATTACATTAAGGATATTAACCTTGAAGAATTTATTCTTCTTAATTTTTCGGCCCTTACGGGGATTATAAACATGTTTATACAAAAAGATGAAGAAGAAGATAAAGAAGAAATACGCCGTTCATGCATAATGCATGGGCAGCTCTACCTGGCGGGATTAAAAAAATAATTCCTGTTTAATTCATAACGGGATTTTTTTTGCAACAAAATTGGACCGATAGTCCACAAAAGACTTATATTTTTTTATCGTAAATGGACTAGCAGTCCATTTACGACCATAATTTCAAAAAAAGGAGTAAAAAATATGCTTTATCGAAAAATGAATAAAACCGGGGACGAACTTTCAATCCTGGGATTCGGCTGTATGCGTCTGCCGGAAAAGAACGGCAAAATCGACGAAGAGCGCGCGACTAACCAGGTGCGGTATGCCATTGATAATGGGATTAATTATATTGACACTGCCATGCCCTATCACATGGGCGCGAGCGAACCTTTTTTAGGGAAAGCCCTGGCAAACGGTTATCGCGACAAAGTGAAACTGGCCACCAAGCTGCCGCCCTGGCTGGTTAAATCACGGGAAGATATGGATAAAATCCTTAATTCCCAGCTTGAGCGGCTTAACACAGACCGTATTGATTATTACCTGGTTCATTCTCTTGAAGCGCATAACTGGAAAAGAATGCGTGAGCTGGGAGTGCTCGATTTCCTGGACAGGGCTAAGGCGGCCGGAAAAATTATTAACGCGGGATTTTCATTTCATGGCGATAAAAAAACGTTCAAAGAGGTTGTTGATTCCCATGACTGGGACTTTTGCCAGATCCAGTATAATTTTCTTGATGAAGATAACCAGGCCGGTACCGAAGGACTTACATACGCGGCGTCTAAAGGCCTGGGGGTGATAATCATGGAGCCGCTTCGCGGCGGAAACCTGGGCGGAAAAGTGCCCGCGCCAGTGGAAAAGATATGGGCTCAAGCGGAAACAAAACGGACCCCCGTAGAATGGGCTCTTCGCTGGATATGGGACCATCCGGAAGTTACGGTTATTCTTTCGGGCATGAACGAAGAAGAGCATATTCAGGAAAACATCCGCGTTGCCGGTGAAGCTCTCCCGGAATCATTCACCAAACATGAACTGCAGTTGGTTGGTAAAGTCCGGGATACATACCGTACTTTAATGAAAGCGGGCTGCACCGGGTGCCGGTACTGCATACCCTGCCCTGCCGGTGTCGATATCCCCCAGTGCTTTGAAATATATAACAGCCGTCATATGTTCAATGACGTACAGTATTCTCAATTGGTCTACACCATGCGCCTCTCCGGTGTTATTGGGCAGGATAAAAAGTGTTACGCCTCCCTTTGCAAAGAGTGCGGCAAATGCGAGAAAGCCTGTCCCCAGCAGCTGCCCATACAGGACCTGCTCAAAGACATTTCCGGCGAATTCGAAGGAACCCGTTTTAAGCTCATGAGTCTTTTTGGCAAAGGTTTCTTCGCGTTTCAGCGCATGGGCGCTCTCCGGCAGGGAAAACGCTCGAAACATAACAAGCACACAAATACGCGTACGCGGCACTAAGAGGAAAGGATATCAAAATGAAAATACTCTACTACGATTGTTTTTCGGGCATTAGCGGCGATATGAACCTGGGCGCCCTGGTTGATCTTGGTGTTGACAAAGATCACCTGGTCAATGAATTATCGGAATTATCGATTAAAGATGAATTCGAACTCCGGATCTCGAAAGATTCGAAAAAGGGAATTACCGGTACCCGGGTTGAGGTTGTTGTACGCGGGGGCAATGCCGGGCATACCCATCACCACAACAGGAACCTGACCGATATCGAAGAGATCATCAACTCGAGCGGTCTTGGCGCTTCCGTGAAAAAACGAAGCCTTGCCATATTCCAAAAAATCGCCGAAGCCGAATCTACGGTGCATGGAAAGCCCATTCGGGATATCCATTTCCATGAAGTGGGTGCTGTTGATTCTATTGTCGATATCGTTGGAGCTGCTATCTGCCTGGATTTTCTTGCCGTTGATGAAATTATTTCATCTCCCGTTGAACTGGGCGGAGGCGTTGTCCGCTGCGAACACGGTCTCCTGCCGGTTCCGGCTCCGGCAACGGTTGAGATCCTTACGGGGATCCCCGTAACATCGGGCGCTGCCGTTTTTGAAGCAACAACTCCCACGGGCGCGGCCATACTGGCTGCCGGTGCCCGGGAGTTTACCCCGGAGAAAAACTTTGTCATTGAAAAAACCGGTTACGGCATTGGTTTTAAAGACGGAGAACTCCCAAACGTGCTGCGGGTTTTCCTGGCGAACCGGGAAGAAAAAGCCCACTGCCATGAAGTTACTATGGCGGAATGCAACATTGACGACATGAACCCGGAGCTCTATGATTATGTAATGGAAAAACTCTTTACTGCCGGAGCCCTGGATGTGTTTCTTTCTCCCATTATTATGAAAAAAGGAAGACCAGCCACAATGCTCAGCGTGCTGTTTAACGCGAAAAAAGAAGCGGCCGTCATTGACATTTTGCTCCGCGAAACAACCACCCTGGGGATACGAAAACAAACAGTAAAGAAGCACATGCTTCAAAAAGAAAGTGTTGTTGTTGAAACGTCATTCGGTCCGGTTCCGGTTAAACACGCCTTTTATAACGGCGAAAAAATTAAATCCAAACCGGAATACGATATATGCAAAAAACTGGCCCTGAAACATTCCGTTCCCATTCAAAACATCTATAAAGAAGTATATAAACAATTATAAGCATATTGCTCCCCCCGCTTTTGGCGGGGGGGGGAGATAAATATTTTAATTAATTATAAAAAGGATCACAATATGAACGCAGATGAAATAAAAAAAATACTGGCACTGGTTAAAAACGGTGATCTTGAGATTGATGACGCCGTAACTTCTTTTGCCGATCTTCCGTACAAAGATCTTTCTTTTGCCAAAATAGACAACCACCGGGAACTAAGAACCGGCTACCCTGAAGTTATTTATTGTGAAGGGAAAACCCCGGAACAGGTGCAAGAGATTGTGGAATTTATGAACACAAAGGACTCAAACATCCTGGGCACCCGGGCGAATCCTGTTACCTATGAAGCTGTTCTGGAAGTATGCCCCGGCGCGGTTTACCATACATTATCCCGGGCCATTGTTGTTGAAAAAAAGAAAGTTCCGGAACCGGACACCTATATCGCCGTGGTTACCGCCGGTACCGCGGACCTTCCTGTTGCGGAGGAAGCGGTGGTTACCGCGGGAATTCTCGGCAACAGGGTGGAATTAATTGCCGATGTGGGCGTTGCCGGGATTCACCGCCTCTTTAGCAAGATGGACGTAATCCGCGGTGCCCGCGTTGTTATTGTTACTGCCGGGATGGAAGGAGCTCTTGCCAGTGTTGTTGGCGGCGTGGTAGACAAACCCGTTATCGCGGTGCCAACCAGTGTTGGATACGGCGCGAGTTTCAACGGTCTCGCCCCGCTGCTCACCATGCTCAACAGCTGCGCCAGCGGTGTTAGCGTCGTTAACATAGATAACGGTTTTGGCGCGGGATACCTTGCCAGTATGATTAACCGCTTGTAGGAATATCGGCATACATAAACACTGTTTATACGATTGAGTTAGAATCTCTATACCCAATCCAATTTAAACAAACAAATCCACCTCAAACTGTTTATCTTTAATTAACTATACAAACAACGTTTTTTTGTCAAGCTTTTTCCTTTTTCACTTGACAATACAATCGCTGTTGTATATATCTATGAGCATATAAATAAAGAATTCTCCGGTACAATTTCAGAAAACAACAATACAAAGTATTGAACATTCATGTTAGCGGTTTTTTAAACAAAGACCTCTATATAGTTTTATCAACTCAATATTTACGTCTCAAACAAAGAGAGCCAAAAAATCAAACCGGTTCTCACCCGGACAGGCATGCCGTAATCACAGCAGGAACAAATAAATAAATAAATAACAGGTGTTAGTCTACATCATATACGGAGGTTTAAACACATATATGAAAATAAAAAAAATTGCCGTTTGGCATATGGACATTCCATTAAAAATTTCGTTTAAACACACACTGGCAGAGCGGAACACTTCTTCGTCGATCCTGGTAAAAGTGACACTGGATAACGGCGTTTCCGGCTTTGGTGAAGCGCTTCCCCGGGATTATGTAACCGGCGAGACGGTTGGGTCTTCTATCACGGCTATCACAAGCCTGGTTATGCCCCGTCTCATGGGGAAAGATTTTTCGGATTTCCATAGCCTGGAAAAAGAAATTCTATCGCTGCTTAACAGCAAAGAAACAGCAAGCCACCTCACAGCTATTTGCGCTGTTGAACTGGCGCTGCTGAACGCCCTGTCGGAAAGCTGCGATATGAACGTTTACCAATTTTTAGGCGCGGCGCCCAAAGTACGCGGGGTGCGGTACAGCATGATCCTTTCGGCCGGAAGCGAGAAAAAAATAAAAAAACATACCCGGCTCTCCAAGCTGTTGCGGATCAAGGATCTTAAACTTAAGGTTAGCGATTCTTCGGAAGAGAACAAAAAAATGATCAAGCTCATAAGAAGCATTTACCCCGGAGCAAATTTACGGGTCGATGCCAACTGTGCCTGGGATATGGATTCCGCTCAAAGAAATCTTGAAATGATGGACCGGTACAATATTTCGTCCTGTGAACAGCCGCTGGAAAAAAACAATATTGACGGGTTATCCCGTCTTGTTTCAAATTTTCCCGGCATCTTAATATGCGTTGACGAGTCCTTATGCTCCTTTGAGGACGCGAAAAAAATCATTAAGAAAAAAGCGGCGACTTCTTTTAATATCAGGATTTCAAAAAACGGCGGGATAATAAACTCTTCACGGATATATAATCTTGCTCAAAAAAACGGAATTCGCTGCCAGCTTGGGGCACAGGTTGGCGAGACCGCGGTCATTTCCTCTTTTGGCAGGGTCTTCGCGGCCATCACCGGGAACCTGCTTTTTCATGAAGGCTCATTTGGTACCCGGCTTCTTGAAGAAGATATTACGCCAAATAAGTATTCCTTTAACCTGTTCAAGGGAAAAGCCTCAACAAAGATCGAAGGAGAAGGAATAGATATTCCGGTAGATGAAAAACTGGTAAACCGTTTTTCCAAAGAAATATCTCACAACTAAATAACCAGAGATAAAAAAATAAATAAATAAATATACTTGGGAAGGTATTATGATACAAACAATCTTACAATTAATCTATCGTACAAAGCAGGGGAAAGAAGACAACTCTTTTGGCGGACAGAACAATTTTATAAAAAAATATTTCACAAAAGGGATTGCCGCTTTTGTCATTTTTTTTGACATGCTATACAAAAGTGCCATAGCAATTGGAATCACTTTTTACGAAATTTTTGCCACAAAAGGGGAAACTCTTGAACGTAAAAATTTATTTTCCGTACTGCAAAACCTGCTCATACGGATAGTGATCCATGTACGGGGAAAAATTCTATGGGATACATTCCGTTTCTCAGCTCTTGACTGCCGAAAAACCCAGCTCGCAGTACTGGAGTCTATCCTGGCCGAGAACAAAGAGACCGTTTACGGCCGTGAATATGGTTTTGAATACATAAACAGCTCCGGGAATTTCCAAAAACATATTCCCGTAAATAGCTATGAAGACCTGAGTCCATACCTGGATCGCATGTGCAATGGAGAAGAGGATGTTCTGGTAAAAGGCAAGCCGGTGATATACGCCACCACAAGCGGCACAACCGGAAAACCTAAATTTATACCGGTCACCAGCTCAACC
>JAAENB010000403.1 GCA_024224995.1 bacterium
ATAGGTAATCGCGCCCGCTAACCTGTTTGCTGAATCTTTGGCTTTGAGTTTATTGGTTCCCAAACCGCTTAAAAGAGCGACACCCATTATGAGAATTATCGCCATACTACGTACCTGTTTTTTGTTTGCCTGCTTTTGCATGTTTGTCTCCTTGTTTTTTTTGGACATAATAGAGTTTATGTCATTTTTTTTTGTGAAAGAATAATTGTAAAGACAAATATTCACCTTTTTGGAGTTTTTTTGTTTTCGTTGGAAATAACGATGTATTTAGGAAGAATACTCTCTATTGTTTCCAACAGTATTCTATCCCCGGGGGGTGAACATGGACAACTGCGGGTCATGACCCCCTGCTGCTAAATCCTTCATAAAATCCTCCGTTTGGCTTTTTTGCGAAACTGAATAGTATTACAACCCGAAGGAAAAAAGCGGACATAAAAAATGTTAAAAATGGAGATTTTTTTAGTAAAAATAGTGTTTTTTTAGAAGGTAAACCCGGCTCCGGCGAAGATAGTGACATAGTGGAAGCCATCGTCATCGATGAATATTCTTTTGTAGCCCGAGCCCATATTGATCTGCAAGGGGCCCAGTTCAATAAGAAAAGATGCCGATGCCCTGAGGTAGGGGTCTGTTTCACGGGTTTCCGATACGGGCGTATCAAAGAGGTTAAATGAAGCCGATGCGTAGGTGTCTGCGGCGATCCACATTATTCCTCCTCCCGCAGCAAATGAGATGCCAAGAACATCAAGGAATCTGAACGTAAGATGCACATCTCCGCTGAGTCCCCACATGGAAAGCAGCTCTCCGGCAGCAACGTTTTTGCCGTCGGTGTCGGTTGAAAAATATTCAAAATTAGTCGAGAACCCAAGCAAACCTCTTGAATTAAAAAGGATATAAGGATTCACGTAATAAGCATTATTAAAGACATTCCCCTGGCTCCCCAGTATTATCATTTTTCCCCCGGTCATACCAAAGGTAATAAAATCGGGCGGTGTAAAAAGGGTGCCGAATTTTTCCGCGTTTTCCCGCTCAAAACGGAGAATTTCCTTTTCTATTTTCACTGCAAGTTCATCGGTAGTTTGTTTTAAAAAGACCATAGTCTCTTTGCTGCGGGTGCTGATATCAACAAAATTCTTGCCTCTTATGTTTAATACCCGGAGTTTGATAAATAAGCGTTCGGTTTTATTTTTTTCTATCGCATAAGAACCCGTAATAATATAGTGAGCGCCTGCTTTTTTGTATTTTTCAAGAGCAGCTTCGTTTTTATCTCCAAATGGTTCGGGGACTGTTTTTTCTTTCCCCGGACGGGCTTTTATTGTATGGATGCCCTTTTTTTCGATGCTTTTTGCAATGGTTCCGGGAATGATCGATGAATAATAGCTGCTTTTACTGTCCATAATTTTTGTAGTGAAATTGTATATAATAATCTTTTTTTGTGCTGCTTTCGCCGCAGTTTGGGCAGCCTTCTCCGGTTTTTTTATGCCTTTCAGGGGATTTTGACCATACAGGAGCGGACTTAATAGCAGCATGAAGAACATGATAATTGTGATTTTTTGTTTCATTTTTTAATAGTCTCTTTTTGTAAATTAATAATCATTATGGTAAAAGTCAACCTTTTCCGATCACCATATTTCAAGTGGAGTATTCGGCATTAATTTTGATATAATCATATGACAGGTCCGATGTCATCATTGTGGCGCTTCCTTTTCCAAGGCCAAGATCCACCAGTACAGTGAACTCTTTTTGAGAAAGCAGCTCCACAAGTTTGTCATTGTCGAAATCAACAGGGGTTCCTTTTTCCAGCAGAGTTATGCCTTCAAAAGAGATGCACAAACTCTCTTCACGCATTTCCACTCCTGAGTTACCGGCAGCCATTGCGATTCTGCCCCAGTTCGGGTCCATTCCAAAAAAAGCTGTTTTTACCAGTGCCGATTCCGCGATTGTTTTGGCCGTTTGCTGCGCGTCCTCATTGGACAGAGCCCCGGTTACCGTAACATTTACGAATTTTGTTGCTCCCTCTCCATCGGAAACCAGCATTTTGGAGAGTCTTATGAGAATTCGTTCAAGGGCTTCTTCAAATTTCTGTATATCCGCGTCCTCAGTAAGCGGGCTTTCCGATTGGGGCGATAAAATAATAGCCGTGTCATTTGTGGACATATCGCCGTCTATTGTTATGGAGTTGAGGCTTTTTGTTATAATTCGTTTAAAAATCGTGTCAAGGTCGGTTTTGCCCATTGGCGCGTCGGTTATTACATAGGCCAGAAGAGTTGCCATGTCAGGTGCTATCATCCCTGATCCTTTTGCTGTTCCTGCCATTACATATTCGCCCTTGCTTGTGGTGAATGATATTGATACGGATTTGGGAAAGGTATCTGTTGTCATAATGGCTTCGGGAAAGAGTTTGCCCATCTCTGCGGATTTTGACGCGAGCAATTCTTCATGAGCCTCTTTCATTTTTTCCAGGGGCAGCTGCCTGCCGATGATCCCTGTAGATGACATTAATATCGACGACTCTGCCGCGGAAAGGCGGGAGGCAATATCTGCCGTAAGGGCGCAGGCGGTAGTATAACCTTCATCGCCCGTGCAGGCATTGGCATTGGTGGAATTGACCAGGATGGCCTGTATGGGATTGTCTATTCTCTCACGGCACAGTTTAATGGGCGCCGCGAATATTTTATTCGTGGTGAATGTCCCGGCAGCAACGCAGGGCCTGTCCGATATGATTATTGAGTAATCGAGCCTGTCTTTATACCTGATTCCGCATTGTATCGCGGAAAAAGTATATCCCGGTACATTTTCCAATCCGCCCTGTAACACTTTCATGGTGCTTCTCCTTTTATTTGCTAATAGCGATAATAGATTGTGCCCTGTTTGCGGTCAATTTTTTTTTAATGGATGAATGGTGTCCGGTTCCGATAAATAGGGTATGAAAAGAATTATCGCAATAATAGTACTATTTATGGCCCTGGTCCACTGCACACCGCCCCGGCATATGCAGCGAGGCCAATATTACAACCGGCAGCCCAAAAGAACCGCAAACAGCCGCCGCCCATACCGGGGCAGAGCAGGAAGTAAGCGCATTGTACACACTGCTAAACGCTATATCGGAGTAAAATACAGAAGCGGCGGGACTTCACCGCGCGGTTTTGACTGCTCCGGCTATGTTTTGTATGTATACAAAACAAACGGCATTTCCCTGCCCAGGAACGCTCGTAAGCAGTATTATGCAGGGAAAAGAATACGGCTCCGCCATGCCCGGCCCGGAGACCTGGTCTTTTTTCAAACTTCACGCAAAAGAATATCTCATGTGGGAATATATCTTGGAAACAGGCGCTTTATTCATGCTCCGAGCAGTGGAAAACGGGTCTCTATCACCAGTATGAAGAACCCTTACTGGAAGAAACGGTATATTGGTGCGGTTACTTATCTGCGCGGCAGGAGACTGGCACGTAAGTAAGGTGATCGGTGGCCCGTGGGGGTGCGACCCCTGCGAGGGGATTTAGACCGGGGCTCTGCTCTGTACCCGGGGTTAAAAACCCCGGGCTACATGACGATGCCCCGCTGGGGCATTATTGCAATGGGCTTGAATCCTATACCAGGTATGGATATTTGCAGGTGTTGACCCGGGATAAAACCACCCCAGGGGTGGAGTCATGTAGCTCGGGGTTTCAACCCCGTGAAACAGAGCAGAGCCCCGGTCTAAAATCTTCGGAAACCAGCCCTATTTAAAAAGAGTTTCTTGAGAGCAGCTGACCCCGCAGAGCGGGCTATATAAGGTATATCAACCCGGAATGTAAATTATGCCTACCGGGAGTAATACCTCTGCAGCACGTTCGGAACTCGCTCCGCTCAAACAGCATCACAACCTGCCGAGGCATCACTCCCGGTAGGCATAATTTAAATTCCGAACTACGTTTTTCGGTATATTAAGACACGA
>JAAENB010000404.1 GCA_024224995.1 bacterium
AGGGAAAAAATAGGTCAGAAACAAAGCTGCATCCGGCCTTGAAGTAGTATGGGCTCTTTGGGTTGTGAGGACTGTTTGAGCGGATGCGAGTTCCGGAGCAATCCAAAGAGCCCATACTACTTCAAGGCCCGCGCACAAGCACAATTTAGTTTCTTGAGAGAACATTAAAAGGAAAAAACATCAATATGAAAAAACGAGAAAACGGACTAACCCTGGAAGATATGGCGAAACTCTGCGATGTAAGTACCAGTACGGTATCGCGGGTGCTGAATAACGAACCCGGCATATCCCAGGAAACGCGTGAAAGGGTACAAAAAATAGCAGGGGAGCATAAATTTATGCTCCAAAAAAGGAAGCGGCCCCTTGCGCGGTCCCAGCTGACCCTGGTAATTGTAATACCTGATGAGGCCGAAATGGCGGTAAATCCATTTTATAATATTTCCGAGCTGCTAAACGCCATCAACAGCGTATTCGCCGATGAAAAAAAGACAATTGAAATAATCTCAATTTCCGATTATATCAAGTCAGTAGAATCACGGGAGCTCTCAAAGGTGGACGGAACCATCCTGGCATTCAGTACTATAGACAGTGATATCAAACAATACCTGAAATCGAATAACATACCCTATATATTTCTCAACAGGATACTTGAAAACGAGAATTATATTTCCTGTAATAATTTTCGCGGGATGGTACACCTGGGAGAATACCTGGCAAGCCGGGGCCACTCGCGGATCGGGTATCTTGGGTATCGCAAGATTCCCATTAACAAAGACCGCTACCGGGGATATAGTGTCGTTTGCCTTGAGCAAATGGGAACCGTAAACGAAAAGCTCATAACCTCAGTAGATTCCATAGAAGAGGTAACAGCGGAAACAGCCCGCTTTTTCATAAAAAACAAATGTGATGCCGTAATGTGTTTTAACGACAACTTCGCGGTTCGGCTCATCAACGAGATGCAGATCCTGGGGAAAAAAGTCCCCGGCGATATATCCGTAACCGGTTTCGATAACACCCCAATGAGGAAACTGTTTAAACCGGAAATAACAACAGTCAATCTATCTACCTATGATATGGGATTCTTCGCGGCAAGATGGCTGCGGGAGAACATACTTCGTAAGGAATGCAGGGAAATTCGAATGGAGATAGACGGCCATTTTATACAAGGAGCAACAGTAAAATAACATGTACCCGTATCTTATGCAACCCATATCCCTGGGCGGAAGAGAAGCCCCAAACCGATTGGCAGCCCAGGCAATGGAAATCAATTCGGCATCAACCGGCGGTTCCGTAAGCCCGGAAGTAATTGACCGCTACAAAGCCCTTGCCCGCGGCAGCTGGGGACTTGCCTTTGTAGAAGCAATCTCTATTACCCCGGACAGTCTTGCCCGGAAAAACGGCCTGGTTTTGACCCGGGAAAACCTTGATGGATTTAAGCGGCTTGTGGAAGCCTATAAAAAAGAAAATGAAACCGGTTTATTATTGTTCCAGGTAACCCATTCGGGCAGGAATAGCGGGGATTTTTCTAAAAAACTAAAAGCCTACCCCGATGAAAACACGGAAGTTTCTCCGGCAACAGCGGGAGACATGGAAAGAATCCGGGATCAATTTATAACAGCCCTGGCCCTGGCACGAGAAGCCGGAGCCGATGGCGTGGATATTAAATCCTGCCACGGTTATTTTGGCAGTGAACTGCTGCGGCCCTGCAATACCAGGGATGATGAATTCGGCGGGTCCCGGAAAAACCGGGCACGGCTTCTAACTTCGGTCCTGGAAACGGGAACTACGGAAAACCCCGGACTTATCCTGGGAACCAGGATCTCTTTGTACGAAGGAATCCGGGGAGGATGCGGAACCGCGTTACCCGGAGAAATAATAGAAGACCTGGACGATATGCTGAATATCCTGGACCGGGTAGTGGCAGCGGGAGCGCAGTATCTGAATATTTCAGCGGGAATTCCGGTTGTTACACCGCAGTTAACGAGACCGGAAAAGTCTTCTACTATAAATTTACTCCATCATTTCCGGTACGCGAAAGTGGTAAAAGACCGCTTTCCCGGGATCCCGGTTATGGGATCGGCTTATTCTGCGGCCCGGGAAGAAGGAGCGGAATGGGCGGAAGAGAATATTAAAAAAGGATATGTCGATTTTGCCGGGTTTGGCAGGCAAAACCTCGCGGACCCGCTGTTCCCGAAGAAGATAGCCGCGTCCACGGGAGATGTGAACTACTGCACGTTGTGCGGTGGATGTTCCCGGCTTTTGAAGAAGCAGGAACGGGTTCGGTGTGTTTTATATTGATAATTGAGAGTTGACAATTGTCAATTGGGGAGACATCCGTTACAGGGAGGAAACATGACAGTACAGAAACAAGACCACCCCACAGCGCTGGTAACGGGATCAACAGCCGGCATCGGCAGGGCAATTGCCCTCTCTCTCGCGGAGCAGGGGTACTCACTTGTGTTGAGCGGGAGAAGAGAGCCCGCGGAGGTGAAGCCGCTTATTGAAGAGATAGAGGCAGCGAACAAAAGAAAGGATTCCTGTGTGTATGTGCGGGGAGATATCGCGGAGGAAAGGACCCGGGAAAACCTGGTATCGGCAATACGGGAACGATACGGGGCACTCAGGGTACTGGTAAATAACGCGGGAATAACCACGGCAGGGAGAAAAGATATATTGGATCTCACGGAAGAGGATATGCTCTACCTGCTCCGGGTAAACCTGGTATCACCCTTTCTGCTCACTTCGCGAACCGTACCGCTTTTAAAAGAAAACGTAAAAAAGAACAACGCGCGTTCTTATGTAATAAATATATCGTCAATTTCGGCCTATACCGTATCTACCAGCCGGGCCGATTACTGCATCTCAAAGGCAGGCATGTCCATGATGACCCAGCAGTTTGCCGCGCGCCTGGCTGGCGACTCCATAGGAGTTTTTGAACTTCGCCCGGGCATCATCAAGACCGATATGACTGCTGCTGTGCGGGAAAAGTACGACGTCCTCATAGAAGAAGGGCTCCTGCCGGTTCCGCGTTGGGGAGAACCGGGCGATATTGCCCGGGCCGTAACAGGGATTGTACAGGAAAATTTTCCCTATAGTACCGGAGAGGTCTTTAATATTGACGGAGGATTTCACATACGCAGGTTATGAACGGGGAAGAAAATAATATAATCGGAATAAACGGGAAACAGGTTCCCTGTGTGAGAGCAACGGTCGCCATTGTGGGATCGGGAGCCGCTTCCTTGAACGCGGCGCTGCAATTGAGCCGCCAGGGAGTAGATGATATACTCCTGGTAACGGACCGGCTTGGCGGCGGCACATCGGCGAATACCGGTTCCGATAAACAGACCTACTACCGGGTAGATTCGGCAGGCGCGGAGCCCGACAGCAGCTTTGAAATGGCCCGGGAACTGTTTACGGGAGGCGGAATGCACGGGGATATAGCGCTGGTTGAAGCGGCCCTGTCATTGTTCTCGTTTTATAATCTTGTTTCCCTGGGCGTCCCGTTTCCTCATGACCGGTATGGTATTTACGCGGGATACAAAACAGATCACGACTCAAAATCGAGGGGCTCTTCGGCCGGACCCCGCACTTCCATACAAATGTATGAAAAACTCCTGCGCGAAGTCCGCTCGAAAAATATACCCATTCTCGACAAGACCGAAGTAATAGATCTTGTTGCCGGAACTACGGCAGCGGGACTTTTAGCGATCGATAAAACAGCTATCCAAAATGAAACCTATGGTCTTGTTGCCGTGGAAGCGGATTACATAATATACGGCACCGGCGGCCCGGCAGCTCTTTACGCGGACAGTGTCTATCCTCCGTCACAGAGCGGTTCTCTGGGTATTGCGCTCAAAAAAGGAGCAGTCGCCCATAATCTAACGGAGTCCCAGTTTGGGATCGCGTCCGTGGGATTCCGGTGGAACCTTTCGGGAAGTTATCAGCAAGTGCTTCCCCGGTATGTTTCAACAAAACAGGATGGAACGGAGGCGCGAGAGTTTCTTCCACGGTTTTTTCCATCGGCGGAGCAAATGCTTCTGGCACAGTTTTTAAAGGGCTACCAGTGGCCCTTTGACGTAAAAAAAGTCAATGATTACGGCTCCTCGGTAATTGATCTCCTGGTCTATTACGAAACAAAGGTCCTTGGACGAAAGGTTTACCTCGATTTTACTGAAAATCCTTTATATAAAGACTATCTCTTTTCTATCCGGGCGCTGCCTGCTGTAGCCCGGGAGTACCTGGAAGCGTCTAACGCCACAAATGACACCCCGGTGAAGCGGCTTCGGGCAATGAATAACCCGGCATATGAAATATATCTCGATCATGGTATTGACCTTGAAAAGGATTGGATTGAGATTGCCGTGTGCAACCAGCACTGCAACGGCGGGCTCCGGGCTTCTTCCTGGTGGGAATCGAATATTGAAAATTTTTTTCCCGTGGGAGAATGCTGCGGTACCCACGGAATATACCGCCCCGGCGGAAGCGCGCTTAACTCCGGCCAGGTGGGGGCGCTTCGGGCTGCCCGGTATATTGCCGAGAAACAAAAGGTCAAAAAGAAAGAAAAGACCAGTGAGGGTGATAATCATAGTCTCCGGGCCGGTATTGAAAAACGGCTTGAATACTTCAGCAGAGTTTGCCCTTCGGGACCTGTTGGCAGTATTGGTGAGTCTAAAATAAATCCTGTTGTAGAAAGAAAAAAGATACAGGAACGGATGTCCCGGGTAATGGGGATTGCCCGTTCGTGCGGGGAGATAGAAAAAGCTCTTGCGGAAAACCGCTCAATGCTCCGGGAGCATGAGTCTCTTTCTGTCACGAGTCGCTATGAACTGATTTCATTATTAAAAAACGAAGATCTTCTTATTACTGAGCAGCTTTTTCTTGAGTCTGCTGCCGCGTTACTGCCGCGGCTCAAGGGCAGTCGGGGCTCTTCTATTGCCGGGTCCATAGAAGACCTGTTTAAACAGGATGACGAAGAATATTGCGTTGGCATAAAACAGGTAAGCGTTGATGATTTATTAAATAATCATATTCTTGAAGCATCATATAACAGCTCCGGCACGGTAACAACAGATCTGGTGCCGGTACGGCCCATACCGGAAACCGATTCCTGGTTTGAACGGGTCTGGAACGATTTTCGCAGCGGGAAGGTTTTTGTCGACAGCAAATGACCCGGGAGGGGGATGCTTCCAGGGCTATGGGGATTTCTCATAGCGTGGGGCTTCCAGCCCCTCGTTATGATGAAGCTGGCCCCGGTTCTAGATTTAGTTTCTTGAGAGAACAGGAGACCGTTAATCTTTTATAAGGAAAAATTTTATGAAAAAGAATGTTTTGTATATATCAGCAGGGCTTATGCATCCCTCGTTGAAGGCGCGCCGGTACTTAAAAAAACTACTTTCTTCTATAGAAGAGGTAACGCTAACAACAGCAACAGGGATTGAAAGCGCGAAAAAGCTTCGCCAGGGGAATTACGACGCCGTGGTTCTTTACCTGCACCGGCAGGATATTTCAGATGAAGCGCTGGACGCGCTCTGCGATTTTGTGGCACAGGGCGGCGGGCTTGTGGGAGTTCATTCCGCAACTGCTTCTTTTAAATCATCGAACAGGTTTTTTGATCTCCTGGGGGGAAGGTTTATTTTACACGAAGCGGTGATCGATTTTACGGTGCGCCAGGGTGAAGGGAAAACCGGGATCTTTGGACCCGTTGGAGATTTTGTTGTTCATGATGAATTGTATATTCATGAGTGTAAAGACGATATCGATATTCATTTTTATGTCCGTGAGAAAGAACAGGAACATCCTATTGTGTGGACCCGGGAGTATGGGAATGGGAGAGTTTGTTATGTGGAGCCCGGGCATTGCGCGTCGTCTATTGAGAATGAGGCAATGCGGGAGATTTTGAGGAAGGGAGTGCTGTGGGTGAGTCATTAAAAATGCTCAATGCTCAATGCTCAATTATTAATTAAAAAGAGGAAGAAATGAAAAAAAAATTTAGAATGGCCATAGTGGGCTGTGGCGATATATCCCGGTACATGGCGCTGGCCTGTAAACTGAACCGTCATGTGGAAATGATATCCTGCGTGGCAGCGGAAGAAGACCGGGTAGCCCGGTTCGCGCGCAAACATAAGATCCCGCATTCATGTACGGACTATGAAGAAGTCTTTAGTGAGCAGGTGTGCGATTTCGGAGAGCTCGATGCCGTATATCTCGCGGTTCCGCATCATTTGCATTATCCAATGATCCTGCGGGCAATAGAGCAGGGAGTGCATGTTTTTTGTGAAAAACCCATTACAATCAGCCTGGAAGAGGCGCTGGATGTTTGCAGCCGGGCCCGGGAAAAGGGAATCAAAGTAGGAGTCAATTACCAGTACCGGTACGACAAAGGGTGTTACGCCCTGGCACGGGCAGCGCAAAAAGGGGATCTTGGAACCCTGTTTTATTCCCGGTGCAACATTCCCTGGCACCGTGAAGAGGATTATTTTTCCGAAGGGGAATGGCGGAGAAAGATAAAAACTTCCGGAGGCGGCACGCTCATAACCCAGGGAAGCCACGCCCTTGATATAGCGCTCTGGGCTCTGGGAGGGAAGCCCGTAGCAGCCCGGGGAATTCGGGCCAGTCATCGTTTTAAAGAGGTGGAAGTTGAAGACACCTGTATGGGAATTGTGGAAATGGAAAATGGGGCATCCGTGCAAATAAGCAGTTCAATGGCCGCTCATAAAGAAATGCCCGTATCCATAGAATTATACGGCAGTGACGCAACCGCGTTATATAAAGGGTTTGACTTATCCAGGGTACGGTTTAAAGGTAAGCGTATCCGGAAAGAAAAGCCCGGAATCCGGGGACTACACGCGCTTTTTCGTGCCCTGGAAGGATTCCGGCGATGGGTTCTTTTTGATGAACCATACCTGGTGCCGGTGGAGGAGTCCGTGCCCGTGCTGGCGGCAGTGAGTGCCATATACCGGTCTGCGGAGACAGGGAAGCGGGAAGAGGTTGATCAGCGGTATAGAGAGTTTTTAGGAGAGTGAGCGGGTGAAAAAAAAGAAAAAAAAGTATGCTGATAATCACCACGACGAACCGGTTTTTCAGCATGAGTTTTTTGATACAACAACCGTAAGCGACTTTGTACTAAAAAAAACCGGGAAAGCTCCCGAGGGATATCCATTAAAACATAAAGCGGATTCCTATACCCCCATCTCTTTTACTGAAACCTATGAAAAAAGGCGGCAGGCTTTTATAGACCACTGCCTTAAGAACCCGGCAGGATCAAATATAAAAGGATATTATTATGAACTCCTGCGCATGCACGAGAACATAGGACCGGTTCATGCGGGCATGATACAGGGGGCGCTTCACTATATTAACGAACGGTATGATTGCGCTGATTTTGTACTGCTGGGGATTATGCGGATGCTCTACCAGCTTACGGAGAGTCCGTTATTAACCGGTGATTTAAAACAGGAAGCGGAGCAGACAATACTGGCGTTTAAATACTGGCCCGATGAACCCGGCATAGACTCCATGTGCTACTGGACAGAAAATCATCAAATAATGTTTTCCTGTAATGAATATCTTGCCGGTCAGCTAATGCCGGAAGCGGTCTTTGTAAATTCGGGAATGACGGGGTATGAAAAAATGGAGAAGGCCCGGCCCCGGATACAACAATGGCTCGACCTTCGTTTTAAGACCGGGTTTAGTGAGTGGCTTTCCAATATTTATTATGATGAAGATATAACGGCGCTGTTAAATCTTGTGGATTTTTGCAATGATGAAGTTTTATCCCGGCGCGCGGCTATTGTGCTGGATTGTATTTTCCTGGATATGGCGCTCAACAGCTTTCACGGGGCTTTTCAATCAACGCATGGCAGGTGTTATACCAGGGAAAAGCAGAACGCCTTTCTGGAATCGACGATTGATACACAAAAACTTCTCTTTGGCATGGGAAAATATTCCGGGACCGATAATATGAGCGCCGTTGCCCTGGCCTTAAGCAGCAAATACCGGCTGCCGAAAGCAATTTATGAAATAGCAGTTGATTCTAAACGGGATGAGATTATTAACCGGCAGCGCATGGGTATTCGGTTGGAAGAAGCCGAATGCTGGGGCCTTAATCCCCGGGATCCCGCAGACGCCATGGTGCTTTTAAGTCTTGAGGCATACGCTCATCCCAGGACTTTCGGTCCGGTGCTCAAACTTTTTGATTCCTTTCGATGGTGGGAAAATCAATTTTTTTCCGATTTTAAAGCCAACAAAGCGCTTATAAATGTTATGCGAAAAACAGGACTCACCGGAGTTCTTGCCCGTCTTTTGGAAAAAGACCTGACCCGGAATACCAGGGAAGAGGTGAATATTTATACGTATAAAACACCGGATTATATACTCAGTTCGGCCCAGGATTACCGCAAAGGATATGGCGGCGACCAGCAGCACATCTGGCAGGCTTCTTTTGGCCCGGAAACTGTCTGTTTTACCACCCATCCGGGCCATAAGGAAGATTCATCTGCCGGGTACTGGATTGGTTCCGGAACACTGCCCAGGGTGGCACAGGTGAAAAACCTGCTTATTGCCGTATACCGGGTTTCACGGATGCCGGGACTTTACATGAGCAATAAACTGTTTTTTACCCATGCCTGGTTCCCTAAAGATTCTTTTGATGAAACTGTCGAGCGGGATGGATGGGTATTCGGCAGGAAAGGGAAGGGGTATATTGCCCTGTATTCTCAAAAAGGGTACCGCTGGCAGAATGAGGGAGACAATAAAGAGCGGGAGATTATCGCGCCGGGACGGAAAAATATCTGGGTTTGTGAGTTGGGCAGGGAAACGGAATATAGAACTTTTGAGAGATTTATCGAAAATATTGCCGGGGCTTCCCTGGCCTGTAAAGGGCAGCATCTATCCTATGAGTCGCCTTCACAGGGCAGGATAGAGTTTGGCTGGTCCGGAGCCCTGAAACAGAATGGGAAAATTATCAACCTCGATGAATATCCCCGCTACGATAATCCGTATTGTACGGCGGAATTCCCTCCACGGGAGATTGTAGTGAAGTCGGCTCATCATAGTCTCCGGTTAAATTGTGCTAAAGGTATTCGGGATTCTGAGTAAGCATCCGGTTTAATTAATATGCTCCCGGGAAACGCGGCGCTTCCGCGCCGCGAAGAAAAAGGGGGTGAAGGGGCGCAGCCCCTTCACCCCCTTTTTCTTCGCGGCGTTAGCTGCGCCTGTTTTCGGTATAACAGGTGGGGTGTGCTGAAAAATTTAGTTGGTGCGCTCGGGAATAAGTCTGATCTTTCCTCCACCCAGGCGAAAAAACCTCCTGTTTTGCGCCTGGGCGTCGCCATCCGTAGCTCCTGTTCCGGAAAGATCAGACTTATTCCCTGACATCGTTTTTATATCCTAAAAATTTGAACTGCTCCTGATTGCAAGTAAGCATTCGGATTAATAAAGAACTTGACAGATAGTACTGTTTTGGTTAATGGTCATTCATTAACCAAAAAGACAGGAGGAATGTATGAAGTTTGAAGATGTGAAGAAAATAGCTATACTTGGTTCGGGTGCAATGGGGCATGGGATTGCCCAGGTTTGTATTACTGCGGGGTATGAAGTTTCCATGATGGATATAAAGCAGGAATTCCTTGATAAAGGGGTCGCGGGGGTTACTAAAAGTTTTGAGTTCCTGGTTGGTAAAGAGAAGATGACGCAGGACGCGATGGACGCGGCTCTGGCTCTTCTTTCCACAACAACAGAGATCAAAGAATCTGTTGCCGGGGCGCAGATGGTTATTGAAGCGGTTCCGGAGATTATGGATCTTAAAAAATCGGTATTTAAGCAGGTTTCCGACGCGGTTTCCCAGGACGTGATCCTTGTTACAAACACTTCTACAATGAGTGTTTCTGAAATTGGCGCCGTTGTTGCCAATCCCTCACGCTTTGCGGGGCTCCATTTTTTTAATCCCGTAAACCGGATGAAGCTGGCTGAGATTATTTACGGAGATGATACCTCAGATGCAACTATCAACATACTGTACAAAGTAACCGAAAAGATCAAAAAGATCCCGGTTAAGGTTCTTAAAGACCGTCCCGGTTTTATTGTCAACCGGATCAACGCGCCTGTTCAGCCGCTGCTCAGCGCTATCCTGGACGAAGGGAAAATTTCTCCCGATTCAATTGATGCCGTTCAAAAAAATCTCGGGATTAAAATGGGCGCTTTTGAACTGCTCGATTTTGTGGGCCTTGATATTACCTATCACTGCATGAAGTATTACGAAGAAACCCTTTCCCCGGAATGGAAACCGGGCGTCTATTTATCAAACAAAATTGAGAATAAAGAACTGGGCTTAAAAACCGGGAAAGGGATCTATGACTGGTCTTCCGGGAAAGCCGATATTGATATGACTCAGGCTTCCAGTGATATTGCTCCAACCGATTTTATCGCCGTGCTTTTAAATGAATCGATCAAAGTCTACAAGGAAGGTGTTGCCGAATCCACTGCGGATATCGACCGGGCGCAGGTCGCGGGCATGAATGCTATGGCCGGGCCTTTTCAGCTGGCGTCGGGTATGGATCATGAAGATATTACTGCCGCGCTGGAGCGACTATCGGACCGGTATAATCTTTCTATATTGAAACCGGAACCTGAAATCGTAAGTGGGGCTTATAAATCCATGAAATAGCTGTTTGATAGTTATTTCATGGATATTTAATAAGTATTTAAAGTCTGTCCATTGGAGAAGGTTTTTCTTCGGCCTTCATCGCGTTTCGCGGTGAAGGCTTTTTTTTATAAACTCTGTAGGATTTCGCCTGGCGCAAAAGATTTAGGAAATAAATTGACGATGTTCTTCTTGTCCTGAAGCTCCTGGGTATGCGTATACCGATGTAATAATTCCCCCTGGTTTTTCATCATTTGAATTTGGCAAATTGAAAAAAATTTATTATTTTATACATTAATCAGTTGTAGAGTTTGCCTCATCCCCACAATCTTGCTTACATCATAATTTAATTTAATGGAGGAAAAATGAAAAAAATTACAGGAAAAATCTTTACTATTGCTTTATTATTTACCATGATTGCTTTTTCCGCCTGCAGCTCAGGTTTTAACAGCAATGAGAGTGCGCCAGCCGATAATGAAATACGAATGATCTGGCAGGGATATCTATCGGCTGCGCCGGAAAATCCGGAAGAAAATTGGGCCTACTATGATGTAATTGACGGAAAGGTCTATCATTACACCAACTCCGCGTGGAAAACTTTAATAGACGCATATACCCCGGGATATACTCCCGATACGGATTCCGGCAATATTGAAATGATCAGGGTCCCGGCAACAACTGCACCCTTTAGCATGGGATACGAAGGAGTCTCCGGCACCCCACCCGCCATTCCTGTTCATACCGTAGCATCGATCAATGCTTTTGAAATTGGGAAATATGAAGTTACTCGTGCCCTCTGGGATGAAGTAAAAGCCTGGGCTGAAGCACAGGCGGGTTCAAAGCAGTATACTTTTGGCAATGCGGGAGCGGGAGCTGACGGCAAACATCCCGTAAATGTTATTTCCTGGTATGATGCAATTGCCTGGTGCAATGCCCTTTCGGAAAAAAAAGGTCTCACTCCATGTTATTACTATGATGGTTCCGTCTATCGAAAGGTGGCTTTCGGTGATATTAGCAACGATGATGTTGATTGGAATGCAAACGGCTACCGCCTTCTTACTGAATCGGAATGGGAATACGCAGCGCGATACCTTGACGGTACAAATTTTACGCAGGGGAATAGAGGCAGCGGTTCAACTGAGGACATTAATCAAGGTAAGTACGCCTGGTTAAATGGGGCCGGTTCAACACAATGGGTTGGAACCAAACCGCCGAATGCGCTCGGGATCTATGATATGAGTGGAAATACATTTGAATGGGTCTGGGACTGGTCCGGTAATTACACCGGAGACGTTGCTGCCAATTTCCGGGGACCGGATACCGGTACTAATCGAATTCTTCGTGGTGGAAGTTATGTGTGGGCTGAAGGAGGAGCATTTACTTCTTTTCGCCACCATGTATCCCCTGGAACTCCGGCCACAGATATAGGATTTCGCCTGGCGCAAAAGATTTAGGAAATTTATTGACCATTTTGTTGACATCAACAAAATGGTCAATTTATTTCCATATAAAAAGATCTTGACGATGTTCATTTTTTAAGTTAATACTTTATCTATCCACAATTACAGGATAGACAAATGAACCAACTTATTAAAAAAGAAATACTGGCTCGCATAAATAACATAGAAAAATCCCTTTCTGAAATGCCCGATGTTCTTAAACCCCTGCTGGAATATTATAAAGCTCAATCAGTGAATGCGCTCGCGAGAAAACTGGTCGATGTTTTGGAAGATGCGATTCAACCCTGGCCAAAGGATAAAGAAATACAGGCTGCAGGCTTTGAATGGTATTATGATGGTGGATTCTATCCTGAAGCTCCTGGGTATGCCTATACCGGTGTAATAACTCCCCCTGATTTTTCATCATTTGAATTTGGTAAATCCGGCAAAGCTTCAGATGGTTTTAACGGCGGCATAGAGTTTGGACCAATGCTCTTTGGAGATTCAGGCGGATTTGAGGTCGCCCCTGTCTGCTATCCCCTGTATGAATTTCTTGAATCGAAATTGGGTGAAGATCATTGGGGGGAATTGGATTTATTGATAGAGCTGTTTACCTTAAGAATGTTTTACTGTATGCACCTGGCTCTGGGACATGTTGCCGGGTCCGAATCATTTAAGTCACTTAACATTGCCAAACCCTTTTATCTTTTTGCCAATAATCATGATTGGAATCCATTCCTGATCTACGCCCAGGTGGAGGACGCGAGTGGTGACGAGCCCGTAGACCTGGGAGAGAATTCATCAATTGAAGTAGAGGATCTGAATGGATGGTTTGCTTATATACAACAAAAAATTTCTGAAAATAATCAAAGAAAAGAGATGTTGAATAACCTGAATATCTCCGCGCCAAAAGGTCTTGAAACCGTTCTTCTCAGGCTGCCGTATTTATCGAATCGCGGCCAATCTACTCTCCTGTCTATTGATGAACTAAAGACATTTTGCTGGGGGCCATTGTCTAAGCCGGAGTTCTATAAAAAGATTTCTACGGAAGCTTTTGTACATTTTTTTACGGTAGTTCTGTCTGCTTCGAAAGAATTAAGTGTTTATGATATATCCTATGCAATGGTTTTCCTTTTTCTTAATAACCCAAAAGAAGCGTATAACACCATTCGGGAAATTATTGAGAAAGAACCGGAGAAAAAGAGCGCGATACAGGATTGCGCAAAAGATACCCTCAGGTGGGCAGCTGAACATAATGAGACAAGATGGGATAATCCTAATTTTTCTCTTTATAAATCCGGAAAAGCTAAAAAATATATGAAAAAGCTTCTTAAGCTGTAGTGTAGGTTAAATGCACCACAATTATTTCCCGGAAAAAACATCCGGTGCTATAAAAGCCCCGAACACCCATCCCTCAATTGCTTTACCCGTACGGCTTTCATGACTCACTTTATACCATTTATGAGTACCCCAGGGTCTTATCGTTTCACTTTTTCCGATGCTCATAACCAAAAAACTGAAATCATATGAGGAAACAGTAGCAATTACCTTTGATTTTGTACCCGGTTTGTTTCTGACTCGTACATTCTTTCCGGTGATCATAGCATCTTCATTCTGCCGGGGTTTTCTGTAAAAATAAGTCCCGGAATAACCGGTCTTTTTAAGTGAATTACTTAATTCCTTAATGGTTTTTCTCGCTTCTTTCTTGAGTACTTCTTTTTTTATTTTACCGGGATTTCCAAATTTTTTTTTATTCGATACATAGTCTTCCAATTCTCTTTTCCGCTGCCTTATGTCTTTTTTTAATGCTATAACCCGGTCTTCAAAATCCTTTGCCGCAACAATACGGTTCTCTTTTGTTTTTTTAAAAATTCTTTTTCGCGGAGTACTGAGTTCCGCACTGTATTCTATAATCTTGACAGGTTTGCCTTTGCGGTAAAGGGTTATAATTGTGGGTTGATAAATTCCATACTGTTTCGAGAAATAAATAAAACCTTCTTTGTCGAAAAGATGGAAAATAAATTTTTCCGAATCTCCCTGGCAATAACTGCTCTC
>JAAENB010000405.1 GCA_024224995.1 bacterium
AGGGAAAAAATAGGTCAGAAACAAAGCTGCATCCGGCCTTGAAGTAGTATGGGCTCTTTGGGTTGTGAGGACTGTTTGAGCGGATGCGAGTTCCGGAGCAATCCAAAGAGCCCATACTACTTCAAGGCCCGCGCACAAGCAAAAAGAGTTTCTTGAGAGAGGCTGCAATGAAACGAAAAGGAATACACAAACCAACAGTAGAAGACTGTATAGAAATGAGCGGGATAGAGACCCTGCATCCCGGGGGATTTGCTTTAACAAAGCGGACCGCGGAAATCGCGGGACTTAAAACCGGCATGAAGGTTCTTGATGTATCGAGCGGGAGAGGAACCCAGTCTATTTTTTACGCAAAAGAATTTGGAGTGGAAGTAGTGGGGCTGGATCTTTCCAATGAAATGATAGAAACTGCCCGTGAAAGTGCTGCGGCAGCAAACCTGGAAAGGCAGGTCACCTTTCAAAAAGGAGATTCTCAAAATTTGCCTTTTGAAGATAACACCTTTGATGTTGTTATCAACGAATGCGCGGTGGGAATTCCCGATGACTCGCAGCAGGTTCTTAATGAAATGATGAGAGTGCTTAAGCCCGGCGGAGCTATTGCCATTCATGAATCGACCTGGAAAAAGGAGATGCCCGCTTCCGAGAAAGATGAGATTTCGGAACGGTATGGGACAACCCCTCTGGATTTTAACGAATGGCAGACAATGCTTACAAAAGCGGGAGCACAGAGTATAATAACAGAATTTGAGCAGTGGTCCCAGCCTGAAATGTTCTGGAAAGTGAGAAAGGATCGTGATGTAAAGCATCACTCAAAAGTTTTATCCCTGCGGGAACGCCTGCCGCTCCTGAAAAATATTTTATCGCACTATGGCTTAAAAGGAGTATTTAAAGCGCTAAAAAACGAAAAAATATTTTACAAGGCGATTATAGATGGTAAATTAGGTTACGGTTTATATAAGGGTACAAAATAATATAACAATGAAAAAAAATAACAAAAACTCTTTTTCACTTCTTTACCGGTCAATAGGAGCGGCAATAATTGTCTGGACGGCAATAATTGCCGCCTCTCTTTCGTGGAATATTTATCATGAACATCAGCAAATTATTAATATGGCCAGGAAAGAAGCCATTATTCATATAAAAAAAGATATGGCTTTTCGCCTCTGGGCAACTGAAAAAGGAGGGGTTTACGCGATCCAAAACAGCAAAACTCCGCCAAATCAGTACTTAAGCCACCTCAAAGAGAGGGATATTAAAACAAGAACGGGAAAATCACTTACCCTGATGAATCCGGCCTATATGATGCGCCAGGTAATGGATCATTATTCCGATCTTTTTGGAGTAAAAGGCAAAATAACCAGTCTTAAAGTCCTAAACCCGGTAAATGCTCCCGACCCCTGGGAGCGTTCTTCTCTTAATAAATTTTTAAAGGGCAGCAAAGAGATACTGGGCATTTCCAACATCAACGGAGACAGTTACTTTCGTTTTATTCGGCCCCTTTTAACGGAAAAAGGATGCCTCAAGTGCCATGAGCACCAGGGATACAAGGTTGGTGATATCCGCGGCGGACTGAGTATAGCAGTTCCCATGTCTCCCTATTACAAAATTGAAAAAAACTCAAATAAGACCTTTATAATAAACCACTCCGCAATCTGGATATTTGGAATAATTACTATTTTGTTTATTATGAAAATAAGAAAACAATACGCCAGTGAACGTGATGAGTCAAAAAAAGCGCTTATGCAGGAAATTAAAAAACAAAAGAAGACCGAGGAAGAAAAAAGCGCCGCTCTTACGGAACTCAAGCAGGTTTTTAATATATCAACATCAGGGATCATTCTTATTGATCTGGACTACAACATCCTCCGGGTCAATAAAGGATTTCTTAAATTATTTAACCTGGAAGAGCAGGATATTACCGGTAAAAAATGTTATGAATTCTGGAAAGAACAGATCTGTAAAACAGAAAATTGTCCGTTAAAAAAGATAAAAGGAGGAGAGAAGACCTTTGAGTATACCATTGAAAAAACCGTAGGCGACAAGCAGGTTTCCTGTATGGTATCATCGGTTCCTTTTTATAACAGGAAAGGGGAAATGGTAGGGATACTTGAGCACTTTATTGACGTATCGGAAATGAAAAAGCTTGAGCGGGATATTATTAATATCAGTGAAGAAGAACGACAGCGCATTGGCCAGGACCTCCATGATGAAGTAGGCCAGATTTTAACGGGTTCCGCCTTCCTGGTTGAAGTACTGGACATCAAAATGGACAAAAAATCATACCCTGAAGTTGAAGGCTTACGGGAGATAGCTGAACTTATTGACAAAGCTATCGTAACAACCCGAATGCTCTCACAGGGCTTAAATCCCGTTAGTATGGATGATGAGGGACTTGAGATAGCCCTTGAAGAAATGGCCGCTGAAATGGAAAAGGTCTATGGAATTAATTGTACGGTATCGATCAATACTGTTTATCCTTTTAAAAATAATATGATTGAAGCATCAAATATATATTATATAGCAAAAGAATCGGTCAATAACGCGGTAAAACACGGAAACGCTAAAAATGTTGATATTATTTTGCAGGATAGTGAACTGCATTTTAGATTAATAGTCCACGATAATGGAAGCGGCTTAAACGGGAATTATAAAAAAACCAATGGCCTGGGACTTAAGATAATGAAACACCGCGCCGAAATGATCGGAGCCACTCTTGAAATTTTGGATAGTGATGGAGTAACGGTAAAATTAAGAAAATAGCCCTGGTTGGCGGATTCCATCAGCACAAAATACTGCCTTCTGCTATTGACATTTACACCAGGTAGTATATAGTATAGAAAAGACAGGAAGAAGAAATGAATGAAGAAATGAATACCGATGAAAATAAAATAAGAGTTATTATTGCCGATGACCACCCCATTATACGGCATGGCATCTCAAAACTGATAGAAGAAGAAAAAGAGATTGAAGTTTGCGGTGAAGCTGAAAACGTAAAAGAGGCCCTTGAGGTCATTTCAAATATTCAGCCCGATATTGCAATTATCGACATAAACTTTGATGATGAATTGAACGGAATAGACCTGGTAAAAGCAATTAACGAACGATTCCCCGATGTCCTCACCCTTGTGTTATCGATCCATAAAGAGTCAACCTATGCCGAGCGGGCTATCCGAGCCGGAGCGAAGGGGTATATCTCAAAGAATGAAGCTCCAAAAAAAATCGTTGATGCGATTAAATGCGTAATAGAGGGTGAGCTCTTTATTAGTAAAGATATTTCTGACCGGATAATAGGTAAGATCCTTCATAAAAATCTAACCAAAGAGGGTGATGATGAGTTTATCGACGGATTATCGAACAGAGAACTGGAGATATTTGAACTTATTGGTAACGGACTTGAGTCAAGAGAGATCGCGTACCAGTTGAATATCAGCCAGCATACTATTGAAACTCACCGGCGGAACATTAAGAAAAAATTGGGATTAAAAACAAACAGTGATTTGATAAAAACAGCTGCTCAATGGGCAATTTCAAATAAAGATCAATCATAATCCTCATCATCCCAGAAACCATCCCGTACCGTAAGTGTTGTTTTATTCCATTGAATAATACCCCTTTTGCCAAGACGAAGAATGAGCCTGGAAAATGTTTCGGGGATTGTTCCAATAACAGATGCTATATCTTTTTTTGAAAAATTTATTTCATAGGAATAATGCCGGCCATACCGTTCCAGCAGGAACCTGAAAAAACGTTCTTCAACGTCAAAAGCCGTAAGATAGAGTATTCGTTGTGCCAAATAACGCTGTTTCCGCATTAAGAATCCAATAAATTCACTCCGAAACTCCCGGTTGTCCATAAGATCTTTAAAACTGTCGCGCCCTATGGAGAATAATTGTGAATCCGAAACAGCAACGGAACTAACCGGGTAGGTAAGACTTTCATAGAGTACTACCTCGGCAAAGATTTCACCCGGATTTACCAGCTTAACAATAATTTCCCTGCCTTCGCCGCCGGACTTGAATAACTTCACCCCCCCGCTCACACAAAGAAAAAGACATTTCCCTTTCTCTCCCTCAAGAAAAACCATTTCACCCTGTTTAACCGTGCACATGCGCCCGGAGGCCGCGATATCTTCTCTATGCTGATCGCTTATATCTTTAAAAAGTTCCGATTGTTTTAATAATTCCGTTATTCCCATAACCTTTTATACCGTTTCATTCAAAAAAGTGTAAAGTACTTTTTTATGACTACAGTCCGCATAATGGATAACAGTATCAGCACCTTAACATATTCAATTATGAGTAGTACATTTTATTAATACAAAATTAATTATATATTTATATTGACTTTTTTACGATAAAGAAATAGAAGTAATTATCCTATAAAAGTCCTTTTAGAGATTACACTTGATTCTTTAAGGAAAGGACTCTTTTTGCTTGGTAGAATCCTTTCAGCGATCTATCGAGCCCAATTTTTTAACAACTCAAAAAGCTAGTGGTGGGGGAGATAATGTTAGAAAACAAAAAAGCCAGGTACGCTCTTTTTGCCGGCATTGCCTTTATTCTTTTTCTTTTCGTTTTTTGGGGTCCGCCCGCTTTACTCGAAAAAACATCAACCCCTGATTTTTGCAACAGCTGCCATGTTATGAATTATCAGCATGAAGACTGGTTCATGACCGGTCTTCACCGGAATATTCGATGTGTTGACTGCCATCTACCAAATAACAATGCCCTAAACCATTTTATATGGAAAGGAATCGACGGTATGAAAGATGTAATCTACTTTCATACAAATATATTTTCCGAGCCTATTGAAATATCATCACACGGGAAAAAAGCAATTCAGGAAAACTGTATCCGGTGCCACGATGGTATGGTTACCATGATCAATGTTGAAGAAAGGAACTGCTGGGATTGCCACCGCAGAGTCCATCATAAAGTTACGGGAATAACAACAAGAGAAATTAAATAAGACCAAAAAAAGTACTAAGGAGAGATTTTATTATGAAAAAATATCTACCAATATTCCTTATTGGCCTGGTAGTGATCCTGGTCATTGCTTACGGCTGCTCCCCATCAAAAGTGGAGCTCGCGAAAGTTGGAAGCATACCGGAAAACACCTTTGATCCTGAAGAATGGGGCAAGGTATACCCTCTTCATTATGAATCCTGGATGAAAACAAAGGATCCAAAACCTTCAGACACCAGTAAATACCGCAAGGGATGGGACAAGGATAAAGTTGTTTACGATAAGTTGAGCGAATTCCCTTACGCTGCCCTGCTCTACCACGGCTGGGGATTTGGTATTGAATATAACGAACCGCGAGGACATTATTACGCTCTTATCGACCAGATTGAAATTGATAAAAAACGTACCGGTCCCGGCGGCGTGTGTCTTGCCTGTAAAACACCTTATCATAAATCATATGTTGAAAAACACGGTATGAAATATTTAAAAGCGAAATTTCTTGACGCAGTAAATATGATCCCGGAAAAACACCGGAAGATGGGGCCTGCGTGTATCGATTGTCATGACAGTACAACAATGGATCTTACAACCAACAAAGCCCACCTTGAACGAGGGCTCAAGATGATCGGCAAAAAAGAACTCAGCCGCCAGGAAAAACGGACTCTTGCCTGCGCGCAGTGCCATATAACTTATTATGTTCCCCGGAATGAAAAGGGAAAGGTTGCCGGAGATGTTCAGCTTCCCTGGACCGGCACTGAATGGGGCAACATCAGCGTTGAAAAAATCGTTGAAGACCTGAGAAAAGATTTTAAACGGGAAGAATGGACCCAGAAGGTTACGGGATTTAGAATGCCCTACATCCGGCACCCGGAATTTGAACTCTTTTCCAAAAGCAGTGTTCACTGGAACGCGGGTCTTTCATGTGCAGATTGCCATATGCCGTACAAACGTATGGGTTCAACAAAAATTTCCGATCATGACGTTACCAGTCCTCTAAAAAACGGAATGACCGCGTGTGCTCAGTGCCACACCGAGTCTGCTACATGGCTCAGGAAACAGGTTATCGCAATCCAGGACAGAAGTGTTTCTCTCCTCAACCGCGCAGGGTACCAGGCCGCGACAGTGATGAAACTGTTTGAACTGACTCATAAAGAACAGAAAAACGGGAAAAAGATCAGTACCGACCTGTACAATAAAGCCAAAGACTATTACATGAAGGGATTTATTCGACTGAATTTCGTTTCTGCTGAGAACTCAACAGGGTTCCACAATCCAGGTGAAACAGGCAGAGTCCTGGGTGACAGTATCGCGTTCTGCAGCAAATCGGAAGCCATGCTTCGGCAGGCTCTGGCAGAAAGCGGAGTGAAGGTTCCTGCCGTCATTAACCTTGAGTTGAAGAAGTATCTCAATAACAGGGGATCGAAAAAGCTGAACTTTGAACGGGACCAGGAATTCAAAGATCCATACGGCGTACAAAAAGAGCTTCTCCCTGATGCTAAACGGGGAATATAAAATCCTTACCAGTACCGAAAAAGGGGCTTTAAAAAGCCCCTTTTTTTTATAGATTGAGAGCCTTTTGAATATTTCTCTTTTGCACTTCACCTAAATAGGAAACTAAATCCTGGGGTTCTCCTTTATCTGCTTTCTCTAAGGCTTTAAATACCCTTTTTTAAATCATATAATCTTTCAATTACCCCGGTTTCATTACAGCCCAAGAAACTTCACCAATATAACCAGAGCAACGGTCCCTATGACCATTGGAATAAGAGCTCCCCATAGACCTATCTTGATCCAGTACCTGAGCCGCATATGATATCCCACTCTATCTTCCAATATTCCCAGAGCCACAATATTAGCGGTAGAGCCTACCATAGTCATATTACCACCGTAACACCCGCCAAACAGAAGCGCCCACCAGAGCCCGGATGAATCGGCATTGGCCGTAAGGAAGTGCAGCACCGGGATAAACGTAGCCACGACCACAACATTATCGGCCGCAGCCGAAGTTACGCCGGAAATCCAGAGAATGAGGATAATGAGGATAATCATATTCCCGTCCCCGGCCAGGTTAAAGAGGCTCTGGCCGATAACATCAGTGAGACCTACATATTTGAGGGCTCCTGCTTTGGCAAAAAGAAACATGAAAAAAATCAGTGTCCACCAGTCCACTTCTTTCATTAGAAGTTCCCGGGCAATATTACGCTGCCATAACATTGCAATACCCGCTCCCAATATGGAAGAGGCCACAAGCAGGGTATTATGTTCAAGTTTAAGCAAAAGTTCCAGGCGATGATGAAAAATAAGTAAGACAATTACTCCAATGAAAATGGCAGTACTGCCCATAAACAGGGGTCTGTCTTTTATTTCTTCCAGCTCTTCCAGGTATTCCTTTTTTTCAATGAACGATGTGGCATTCATTCGTTCTTTAAACTGCTTAAGATCCCATCTCTGCCAGATGAGTATGATCACGATAATACTAAAAAGAACAATAATACCAATGGGAAAAGAGGTTTTAAGGAAATCCTCAAAAGTAAGTCCCGACCTGAGAGCAATAAGTATACCAATAGGATTCCCCAGTACAGTCCAGGAACTGCCGATATTTGTAGCAAAAACAATGGCGATAATCAATTTAACGGGCTTAACCTTAAAGCATTCGCAAAAATCAAGAACCAGGGCAGTGGCGAACAATATAGAAGTAACTTCATCAACCAGGGCAGCCATAACCGCGGAAATCAGCAGAAACATAACCATCATAACATGGGGTTTAAATTTTGAAAATTTCAGCCCCTTTGCCAGGAACCAGCGGAAAAAACCCGACCGGCGCAGTAAGCCCACAAGGATCATCATCCCCACTAGAAACAGGATTACATCCAGACTCATGAATTCTATTGTGTGCTTAAGATCGATTGTCCCGGTAAGCAATAAGATTACAATGCCAATGAAGGCAATAGCGACCCGGAATTTCCAGAACATCAGGGTGCCAATAACAAGAGCAATGAAGACCGTGCCCGCAATGGTCTGTTTTATATTAGGGACAAATTCCACCCCAAGGAGAGTCTCCTTTTCATTGCCTAAAATATGATAAAGGAGTACAGCAATTGCGGTATTAATAATAAGATAAATAACGAAATGTGTACGGATATTTTGCTTTGAATCTATCTCAAATTCTTCCATTTACTGTCAATCCTTCAGAAAGAGTTCTATTAATTTTACTAAAAATATATTAATATTCAAGCAGTATTTATTCCCGGTTATAACAAAAAAAACGAAAAACTGGTCAAAATACCCAAAAAAATACAAAAAAACCTCCCAACTTGACTCAAGTCAATGCGCGTTTCTCGAATCCTAGTATATTACTAGTTAATAAAACAATAACTCACAAAGAACACGGATTAAAAAAATCTTACTCATCTCTTTGAGAGCACAATTAAAATAGATTCTAATACTACAAAAATAAACTTAGGAGGAACAAAATGAGTATGTTTTGTTATCAATGCCAGGAAGCCGCGAAAAATACGGGCTGTACAAAAGTAGGAGTATGCGGAAAAACTGACGAAACTTCAAACCTGCAGGATCTGCTGGTTTATGTCCTGAAAGGAATTTCCATTTACGGAGAAAAAGCTCAAGAGCAGGGCGTTTCCGAAACCAGGACAGGAGAATTTGTTGTTAAAGCTCTTTTTGCCACTATCACCAATGCCAACTTCGATAATGATCGAATTACCGCGCTTATTAAAGACGCTCTTGTTGTTAGAGAAAATCTGAAAGAAAAATACGGAACAGAGGGAGTTGTTCATGATTCCGCACTGTGGACTTCCGATGATGTTGCTGAGTTTAATTCAAAAGCAGTTGAAGTGGGTATTTTATCCACAGAGAATGAAGACGTCCGGTCTCTGAGAGAACTTCTTATTTACGGTTTAAAAGGAATTGCCGCTTATGCCGATCATGCTTCGGTTTTGGGCTATAACAAAAATGAGATATATGATTTTCTTATGCAGGGTCTTGCCGCAACAACAAAAGAACTTTCCGCTGATGACCTGGTAGGATTGGTCTTAAAAGCGGGAGAAACTGCTGTTACTACAATGGCACTTCTCGACGAAGCGAACACAACGACCTATGGAAACCCTGAGCTGAGTAAAGTTTTCATTGGAGTCAAAAATAACCCGGCTATTTTAATATCCGGTCACGATTTAAAAGACATGGAAGCGCTGCTGAAGCAGACCGAAGGAACCGGTGTGGATGTATATACGCACAGTGAAATGCTGCCCGCGAACTACTATCCCGCGTTTAAAAAGTACGATCACTTTGTTGGCAACTACGGGAATGCCTGGTGGAAGCAAAAGGAAGAATTTACTTCTTTTAATGGTCCCATTTTGATGACCACAAACTGTATTGTTCCTGTTGCGGACGCGTACAAAGACAGGATCTTCACTACCGGTATGGCCGGATTCCCCGGAGTTACGCATATTGCTGATGCTGCTGACGGATCAAAAGATTTTTCTGAGATCATTAAGCTGGCTAAAAAATGCAAGTCTCCTCAAGAGATAGAAACCGGTGAAATAGTTGGCGGGTTTGCCCACAACCAGGTTCTTGCTCTTGCCGACAAAGTTGTTGGCGCGGTAAAAGACGGCGCGATCAAACGTTTTGTGGTTATGGCCGGATGTGACGGACGCCACAAGGAAAGAGAATATTTTACTGATGTAGCAAAAGAGCTGCCCGGTGATACGATTATTTTAACTGCCGGTTGTGCCAAGTATCGATACAACAAACTTGATCTTGGTGATATTGGCGGAATTCCAAGAGTTCTTGACGCGGGTCAGTGTAACGACTCTTATTCATTAGCGGTTATCGCACTGAAATTAAAAGAAGTTTTTGAGCTTGATGATATTAACGACCTGCCTATCTCTTTTGATATTGGCTGGTACGAGCAGAAAGCAGTTACTGTTCTTCTCGCGCTCCTGTTCCTTGGAGTTAAGGGAATCAGACTTGGACCTACGCTGCCGGCTTTCTTATCGCCAAATGTTGTGAAGGTTCTGGTAGAAAACTTTGACATTAAGCCTACGGGCACTGTCAAAGAAGATATTGATGCTATGATGTCCGGTGATAAAGCAAAAACCGCTTAAATCGGAACTTCTTTAAAAAAGATTTAAGGTGATACTTTGAGGCGGTACCTAACAGGTGCCGCCTTTTTTATTCGTCCCCCCCCAACCCCCGGAGGGGGCGCAAAAGTTTTGGAATGGAGTCCGCTTCAAAAAATCAGGAGAATATTATGAAAGTATTAGTAAGCTATTCAAGCAGAACAGGGAACACGGAAAAGGTTGCCCGGGCCATTTACAAGGCTCTCCCTGCGGGCGCGGATATTTACCCGGTTGAGAGTGCCCCGTCTCCTGAGTCCTATGACCTGGTAGTTATTGGGTTCTGGTTCCGGAGAGGAACCGCCGACAGCAAGACTCTTGACTATTTACCGGCTGTTAATAATAAAAAAGTAGCTCTTTTCGCGACACTGGGAGCTTACCCCGATTCGGATCATGCTCTTGTCGGCATGGACAGGGTTATTGAATTACTGGAAACAGACGAAGAAGCCGTTACCGGAACCAAGAATATCATAATCGATTCTTTTATTTGCCAGGGAAAAGTTAACCCCGGGGTTCTGGGGAAACATCCCATGACACCGGAAAGAGAAAAACGCCTTAACGAGGCTGCGAAACATCCGGACAAAACCGACCTTGCTAATGCGGGGAAGTTTATTAAGAAAGTAGTACGAGAAGTCAAGAATCTATAGCTTCACGCGGCATACAAGAGACTCCGGGTTTGGTTTATTGATTCAAGGAAATAAGGGTTTTGAATAGCTACTATTTCAACAAGATCTATATTCCTGTTAAAAATATCCTGTAGAGCTTCAAGCAATTTAAAATAACAATCCGCATGAGCGATAGGTTCTTGCGGAAGGAACTCAACTAAAAAATCAAGATCGCTGGAATCTTCATCAAAATTTTCGTTCAAAACAGAGCCAAAAAGCTCTAGACGACGAACTTTATTCATGATACACAGCTCAATAATCTTTTCTTTTTTTTCTGTTATTATTTTATTAAAAGGCATTTCCGTAACTCTGCATTCTGTAAAAATTTAGCAAAAAATTCATTTTTTTTCCTAAATTTGACGTAAGTCAATGTTTTATTTTGATGAATATGCTATATTATTAGTACATTCCCAATAAGGGAAACAAATTACCGTTAAAAGGATAGGCATATGCCTGCGAAAAAATGTCCGGGTCAGGATACAAGGTATTGGAAACCCGAAGATATATTTGAGATAAAATGCGGCAGCTGCGGTACTATGGTTGAGTTCTTTAAGGATGATGTGCAGCTAAAATGCTATAAATGCGGGACCACTATTGAAAACCCAAAAATTAAAATGGGATGCGCTGAATGGTGTCAATACGCGGACGAATGCCTGGGTACGGAAATAAAGTAATACAAGCAATATTAAGGAGAATCACAATGAAAAGAGAAATCATCAAGATTGACACTGAAAAATGCAACGGCTGCGGCTTATGTGTACCCGATTGCCCGGAAGGGGCTCTTCAAATAATAGACGGTAAAGCTCAGCTCGTTGGCGATCTTTTTTGCGACGGCCTGGGAGCATGCATAAGCACCTGCCCCGAGGACGCCATTATTATAGAAGAGCGTGAAGCCGAACCATATAACGAACGGACTGTTATGGAAAATATTATTAAGCAAGGTCCAAATGTGGTAAAAGCACACCTGAAACATCTCGATGAACACGGAGAACAGGGCTTTTTGAACGAGGCGCTTGAGCTCTTAAAAGAAAAAAATATCGCCGTACCTGATTACAAGGATAAACCCGAAGCCGGATGCCACGGCGGTCACGACCATCAAGGCCACCAGGGGGGATGCCCCGGATCAATGGCTATGGATCTACGCGATAAGCCAAAGGCTCAGAGTTCCGGCGGCGGAAATGTTTCCGTAGATTCCGAACTCCGGCAATGGCCCATTCAGTTGAAACTGTTAAACCCGTCTGCTCCGTATTTCGACAATGCCGATCTTTTACTGGCAGCCGACTGTGTTCCTTTTTCGTACGGGAATTTTCACCAGCGGTTCCTGAAAGATAAAATTGTAATAATGTTTTGTCCCAAGCTCGATCCCTACATGGACGAATACGTGGATAAGCTTACTGAGATACTGTTAAACCATGAAATTAAATCGATTACTGTTGCCAGGATGGAAGTTCCCTGCTGCGGCGGGATCAGTATGGCTCTTCAGGAAGCATTAAACCGGTCGGGAAAAAATATTTTCGTAAAAGAAAGCACCATCTCCATTAAAGGAGAGATAATTTAATCAAGAGCTTTTCACAATAGAAACGCGCCTCTCTTCCCCCCTAACCTTGAGAGGCGTTCATAGCGAGGGGTCGCCCCCCCTCGCTATGAGAATCTATACTCCAAAAAATTCTTTTTTATAATTCTGTTCCCTTCTTTGAGGGGAACCACCGATGAAACACCCGGTAATGAATAGAATTCTCTTACGGGATCAAGACTTTCGAAAAAATGAGTATTGAACTTTTCCAGCATACCGCTCACGATCATATCTCCGATGACGGGGTAAAGCCCATAAACGTCTTTAACAAATTCAGGGTTTTCTTTCCCTTCAATAAGAATATCAACATGATTCCGGTAATTAAAAATAAAATATTCTTTTTCAGGATAGTAGCGTTTAATCAGCCCGATAATATCCGCCGCAGGGAGCAATTCTCCGAAGTTAAGCACATCATCACACCTGCCCAATAACCTTTCAAAAGAATAGTATTCTTTACCGTTGCAGACCGTTCTTGAAAGGCCGCGCACCAGGTCATAGGTAACGAATCGTATTACCGGGAATGATTCACGCTTTAACGAATTGAGCAGCAAAATATCTTCGTCAGCAGGAAGACTGTCTTCAATATGGGAGGCAGGAACGGACTCCGGGATAATACCGGGCATAAAGTGATACTTCCCGCAAGAGGAACAAGAGCAGGCGATTGTGCCGGCTTCAGTGGAGCCGTATGTATCAAGAATATCATCTTTTGTGATATTAAGATAGTTGCAAAAATAATCAATAAGTCCCTGGTAAACAACTTCTCCGTTAAGAACGATCTTTTTAATTCCTTCGAGGGGTCGTTTTTTCGCGTTACCATGTTTAATAAGACTCACCAGGATAGAAGGGGAACAATAGAGCACATCAGGAGAAAAATTTTCCAGTTTAAGAATATTATTATTAATAGAATCGACTTCAACCCTGCATACTTCAATAGAAGAATTCTTAAAAACACGGGGAGATGTACCCGACCCGTGGCCAACTCCCAGGCTAATGAAAATCTTTTCGCATCCTTTAAGAAAGTGAAGAATGACTTCCCGTTTGTCGCCAATATACCATATATCTTCCCGGGGCGACCAGTTAATTTTTTTGGGATTTCCCGATGTTCCGGTTGAGGCAAAGGAGCGTAGTTCGTTTGTTTCGGGAAGATTATAAAAAAAGAGAGCTCGCGCTTTGTTGAACAGGGGAAGCTCTTCAAAAGAATTTACGGGTTCAATGAGATGGGGGATAAAAGTCTTTCGCGCGAAATCGAGTACGCGGTCTTTTTCATGTTGGTTAAGTAAAAACACGATATTCCCTTACTGCTGCCCCACTCCGTGGGGCAGCAACGAAATAAGATCTCTTGCTACGCCCATAATAATCCCGGGATTGTTTGATTTTTTGAGCCATTCAAGAATTTCACGAACGTCCCTTTCCGAAAGTGATATACACCCGGTAGTAGCAGAACCATTGGGACTCCATATATGAATAAAAATAGCGCTTCCTTTTCCCCTAATAATGGGTGCCATATTATAATGAATAACAATACCCAGTTTATACAGATCATCTTTTCTTTTCATTTTTTCAAAAGAGGCGGCTTTTGGTTTCCCATTGATCCATTTATTATATTGTTTCGATTTGGGGTCATCGACCCAGAAATCATTTTTTCCGGTCTGCCTGTAGGGCAACCCCGTTTCAACAGTTTTGCCGTACCCAAAAGCAGTACCCAGGGTATAGATCCCTGAGGGGGTTTTTCCATCGCCTTCTTTTTTCATATCAATACCGGCAAATCCCTTATGCCCGATTATTGCTGATTTTGGAAGGAAGGCTAATGACCATCTTCCATTTGACCGTTCATACATATAAGCCGTTGCCTTATGGCTATCATACTCTGTGGCATAAACAATGAGTATTTGCCTGAATTGCTTAAGTTTTTCCCGGTTTTTGTCTAATATATACAGGGGAACATCATTGACTCCGGAGAGATCTTCACTTTTTGGGGGTCTTTTTTTTGATCCGGCTTCAATGAGCCCGGTTTCCACAAACAGGACAATGAATATGGAAAAAATGAATATAGGAAGTATTATTTTTTTCATAGTGTATACCGCTTTGTTAAGAAAGTTCAAAAAAAAATATTTGACAACAAGCCGGTTTCACGGCATTATTTTGATAAAAATAAAACCGGGGGAGTAATATGATAATTATAAGAAACCAGCCAGTTCTTTTTTTTATAGCAGCCGCAGCAAGCTTTATGCTGCTTTTTTCACCATCCACATCCCGGAGTAATGAAACACTTACCATAGAGGATGTTGTTCTTGAAGGCAAAGGTTTGACCAACCCGGCATTATCAGCAGATTATATATACGCAACAAATAACAGCAAGGAATATTCAAAAGATGATATAAAAAAGGCGGAAAAATCACGTCGTAAGGGCTTCCGTTTTTATAGAAAAAAGAAGGATAAACAGGCTATTCCCCATTACCTGGAGTCTTTAAAGACATTTCCCACAGCTCAAGCCTATTATAATCTCGCGAATTCTTTAATGAATGTTTATAAGTATAAAAAAGCAGAAATATCCTACCTTACGGCACTAAAATACCGGCCGCGGCATCATTTGTATAATTACAACCTGGCATGCGCGTATTCTTTAATGAAGAATATCCCGGAATCCCATACATATCTCAAAAAAGCTCTTGAAACCGGGTATAACAACTTTGCCTACATCTGGCGGGACAGGGATATGAAAAACGCGCGCCGTTCGAGCAACTTTAACGTAATTATGAAAGAATATGAGTCAACGACTCTAACAAAAGCTATTATTTTGAAAGAGGGATATTGCGAAGTAGATCATGGTATAGAGATAAGACGATTTACCTTTGGCAAAAATAAAAGCCTCACCATTAAAAATGAAGGCAGGGGTCCATATGCCGAGTATATTAACGAATCAAAAACCGGGACCTGGTATGTTCAAAACGGAATGTTACGATATAAAATTGACGACTCCCGGAAGACAAAAACACTCTATTTAAAACTGGGAAGACATGAATGTACCTATTGAGAACGCTGCTTTTTCTCATACTCCTTGCGGCTCCGCCTCTTTTTTTTAATCACCTGGATCGTTTTCCCGATCCTCCCGGAACGGACGGTTATTTTTACCTGGTTCAAATAGAGTCCCTTGCCGGGGGACAGGGATTTTATTATCCCGACAGGTCGCTTGCTTTTTTTATACCGGCCTTTATTTCCAAAATAACGGGGGATAGCCGGTTTGCTTTCCACCTGGCTATTACGCTTATATGGTCTTTTCTTTTATTTATAACAGCGTGTCTTAGCAGCAGGATCAGCAGTAATCTTGGAGTTCCGCAATCTACGCGCGTTACCCTTGCCCTGTTAACAACGCTTATACTGATGTGTTCGCCCAATTTATATGAATTGAGCCTTAATTATTTTAAGAATCTATGCGGTATGTCTGTTTTTATTACGGGGCTGTTTATTTACGCTCACCCGGAGAGATCTCCGGGACGAATACTTGCTGTTTTCTTAATTTTTATTATGGCGATCTTTTTTCATAAATCAATGCTGTTATTTTTTCTCCTTTTCTTTTTTGCGCGGAAAGAATTCACGGATATAGTCACAAAACGGCCTTTATTTATTATTCTTCCCGTAATACTATCGATCAGTATGGTATTCTTTTTTGAGAATGCTTTTAAATACCTGTTCCATCTTTTTTCATTTTTCGATACTCCGGGACAGCGGCTAACCTGGATAGTATCAAAGATTAATTTCCACAGGTTATTTCTTATAGACCTGGTTTTTCTTATAACTGCTTTATGGGTCTATGGTATAAGCAGAAAACAAATTTCCATACAGGTAAAACCGCTGCTTGATTTTATGGCTCTCATTCTAATAATAACCCTGTTCCCCTTTCACCAGGGAGGTCCCCAAACACCGGGATACCGGCTTCTTTTACTGGCTCCTTTTTTTTCAATCCCTTTGCTCACCATAAGCATTGCCTTGCGTGAAAGGTCCTTTGATAAATTCGGAAAGATCTGTCTAAAGCTATCAACAATAATTTTTCTTCTAATTATGGCCTATGCGTGGAATGGCAGGCCTGTTGATTCTTCCGTTTATTTTCCTGAATGGCGCGGACTTCACCGCAGTATACAAATAATGAAGAAATACGCGCATGAGGATGATATTCTTGTAACCCATCACGGACTTAAATTCTATATCACCTATGCGACAGGATTCAAAACTACTGAGTATAAACCCTGGAAACCTTACAGAAAGATATACCGGCTGGCATATCTTCCGGAAGGCAGACCCTCAGGGGAGGAACGGGAGAAACTTCGCGCTGTTGAGCTCATGGCTGTTGGAAAAGAATACGCGCTTTTTATGGAAGAAGACTGGTTGCGGGTATCGAAAAAAATAAATTTAAAGCCTCATTGGAAAAATCCGTCAAAAGAAAAACCCGGTTTTATGTATTAAACCGGGGTGTTGCCGGGCACGGCCCCCGCCGTGCCCTTGCAGCAATTATTGCGTGATTATTTTTTTTCCCATACAAACTCGGCAGTCATAGCCCAATGGTCACTCAAATCATCACCATCATCATCGACAAATTCACTCCGGTAAAAAAGAGATGCTACAGACAAGGAATATTCATCATTATCTTTGTAGACAATATGATCGGGTTTATTAAATTCATTGCTGCAATTGTCGATACTGCCGGTCACCACTTCACAGGCAAATGTCACTCCCGTATCGGCGATAAATTGATCGATAATTTCCCGGTGTTCTTCCGGCTTTCCATCGCCCCATCCCAGGTTAAAGTCTCCAGCCACAACAACAACATTCCCGGCCGAATTTGTGTTTATATAATCGGCAAACTGGCTCATATTGACGGCTTTAACATCAAGGCTGTCATTATCCCGTCCGGCATCACCGTGCAGATTATAGACATCAATAGAGAGATCAGCATCGATATCGGTGCGGGACATGGTAAAGCCTTTTTCAGTTAAACAATCGGGATTTTCGCCGTCAATGAGGTAGTCATCAAGGTCTCCGGCGCATTTTTTCCATTGAACGCGATCGAACCCGGATGAGCTTTTATCGAAGGGAAATGTTGAATACCGGAGCAGCCCGTCGCCAAAAGAGGTCCGGGTGCCACGAAAATGTTTGGAACGGTAAGGATAAGTACCGGTTGTGGTCTTATCTTTTAATTTTGAATGCTTGGTTTTGGTAAAGAGTTCCTGAAAAACCACAAGATCAAGTCCCAGGTCTTCCAGAATAATAGCGATTTGTTTAAATTCGCTGTTTGAATTACCGCCAATGGTTTTAGGAAAACCATCAACATTAAATGAAGTAACATTAAAAGATCCCGAATCAGCAGACCCAACAGGGGCTGAATAATCAAGACCGCCCGAATCTTTGTTTCCTTTTGGCCATAGCTCAGAAAAAAGATCACCAATATCCAGCGCATACGCTGCCGGAATGGCCAGAACAAAGACTAAACACAAAATAAACATTTTTGTTTTCATAGTACGACTCCTTTAAGATATTTTTTTATTGAGTAAGCGCAGAATATGAGTATTTACTCATATTGAGCGAGCACTCGCTCTTTTTTTCTTTATTTGCAAACAAGCTCATACGCATGTCAATAAAAAAAGTCCGGACGGTTTTAATTTTTTAAAAAAGTAAATCGTTTCAGTGGTGTATCATAGGCACAAACTGTACCTGGCGAATATTTTTATCAACCTTAAGGTTCCCTGAAACCTTTTTATAGCGGATAAGCCTCTGTTTTTCCCATGCCCTGCCTACGGGCATAAGGAGAAGCCCGCCTTCTTTCAGCTGTTTTTCCAGGTTTGGAGGTACTGTAGAAAAGGCACAGGTCAGGAGTATTTTTTCAAATCTTGCTGATTTATCGGGCCAGCCGTAATAGCCGTCACCATCTCGAATTTCAATATTTCGATATCCAAGTGTTTTGAGCCTGTCTTTTGTTCTGCACATCAGTTCAAAAGAAATTTCCATGGAAAAGACTCCGGCTCCCAGTTCTTCCAGCAAAGCAGCCTGAATTCCGGACCCGGTTCCAATTTCCAGCACCCGGTCTCCTTTTTTTATGAGCAATTCCTGGGCCAGGATTATATTCAATAAGGGGCTGCTCGACACCTGCCCATACCCTATTGCATGTGTCATATTTGTATACAATTCCTGTTCCGGAACCCCACTAAGCAGACAGGCGCGGTTTATTGAAAAAAAAGCATCCAGGATCTCCGTTTCTACCCCGGGATATGCTTTTTGTATCTCCTTTCGCAGTAACGTCTCGGGTTTATTTTCATTACAGTGAATTAGTAGTACACTCACCAGGATAATTAAGAGCTTTTTTCCCATTAAATTGCCGCCTACTTTTTAGATTAAGGATGATTTCTTACTTGATTTTTATTCTTTGATATCATACTCTCTTCAATGACAGATGAGTGTAAATTAGCTATCGAGGTACGGTACCAATGAAAAAAAATATCATTCTATTGATATTGTTTGTTATTATAACAACAATACCTGCCTATACAAAAAATTCGTTTTTAGACTCTATAAGAGTATCCGTAACGGGGTTCAGCATTAAAAAAAAGGCTAAAAACAACTACTCCGTTAATTTCACCGTCACTCATAAAGGACTGGTAAAAGGATATTTCGATGACGCGAAAATCCTTATGACCATGGAAGATATGGTTATTACCGGTCCCATGCCCGGCAAAAAGATCAGTGAAAGAAATTTTCTCTTTGCTGAATTAAATTACGACCTTAATAATGATAGTGACCTTAAAGACTCCTATTTCTTACGAAAAAAATCAGGAAAATATTATTTAAACAGGACGCCCTTAAAAATACTTATGGCTCCCAAAAAGATCAACAAATTTTCTCTTTTGGGTTATTATGATTATAATAAAAAGCTGCTTATAAACCGTATTTCTTCAAAAGGACATCCCTTTACTGTCTACGGTGTAGATTACCCGAATAAAAAAATTACTGTTGGTTTGAGCCGTAATAATAAAAAGATCCCGGTTAAAGAGTTCCCCAATCCGAGCGTGCAAATCCTTGTAATAAAACAGGTTGAAGCTCTTTTTGAAAAACCGGGATACAGCATCTCAAGTGAAGAAAATTTTATTACTTTTTCCAATGAGAAAATATTTAGTGACCAGATGGACAATTGGACAAGTACTGTCTGGGCGGTAAAAGCTCTTCTGCCGGAAAACAGGGATAAATCGAATCTTACTTTTTCAATTAACAATATTTCGCCGCCATTTGCGGTTATTGTTTTTGTAAATCTTTCTCTTGAAACCGGTACCAGGATAAGGACTTCTCCATTTCTTCGGATTGTGAAATAGAGTAGCGATTAGTCCGGAAATTCCTATTATGCAAACTATCAATACAATTATAATTAATTTTATTTTTTATTCAGCTCTATTCCAACTGGCAATAGCACTCATCTTTATTAAAATAAAATTTTCTAGACTAATTTTATTTAATGGTTTTAATATGCTTTTCCTGGCAACGCCATATTTTCTTCAATTTAACAATTTATACAGCTTTCCCGGTATGGAAAAAATTTCTCTCATTGGGTTACTTCTGTTTCCTTCAATTTTTAGTTTTATGATAATCAGGCATTTTATAATATCGAGTAAAACAAACTTTCTTCCCCTGTATATCTTAAGTGCTATAAGTGCTGTTTTAGTCATTCTTTTGGATCAATACGCCGTTATTATTCTATTTACTCTTTATCTTTTTCTTTATATTTTTATCATATTTATCTTATTTCAAAATAAATTAAAAATTTCCATTAAAGCTTTTCAAGCGGTTATTTTAATAAATATTCTTTATACATTTTTAGCCCTTTATACTTCTGAAGTATTCCATTTTGTTATATCTACCGGTGGAATGACCAGCATTTCCCTCATATTACTCATGTCCGATTATAAGAAAAAAATAAATACGTTTATTCGGCAATTAAACAATTCAAATAAATTAAACAAAAAAATCAATCACCAACTGACGCGGTTACAGCAAAGGAACGAGCAATATAAACGTATAATCGCGGAAAAGGATATTGAGATTTTCCAGGTTTCCCGGCACGCTAGCCTTGCGGAAGTTACTACGGGGATTGCTCATGAACTTGCCCAGCCTCTTACGGGGATTAAAGGCCTTGCCCAGAACCTGGTTGATGATATTAATTATGAAGAATTTGAAGAGTTACAGGCGGTTTCGGATCTTCTTAAAATTTGCTCTCTTGTTGATAAATCGACCTCTATAATTGACCATATTCGTAATTTTTCTCAAAAAAGCGGCTTTTCCATGAAAGATATCAATCTAAATGGCTCTATAATAAATGCCATTGACCTTATAAAGCAGCAATTAAAGAAGAACAATATTAATCTTATATCAGTTCTTGATGAAAATGCACCCAAAATATACGGCGATAATCTTTCCCTGGAGCAGTTGATTGTTAACTTAACTTTGAACTCACAAGATGCAATTTTAGAAAAACGGAATGAAGATCCCAAGTATAATGGTAATATAAAGATTACAACAACCGCAAAAAACAACTCCGTTAAAATGATCATTGAAGATAATGGGGTTGGTATTCCTCAAAACATCATCTCAAATATCTGGTCGCCATTTTTTACTACTAAAACAAGGAACCAGGGCACGGGGATTGGCCTTTCCATATGCAATAAGATCATAAAAGAGCATAATGCTCATATTGATGTAAAAACCGGTAGTTCCGGTACTGCTTTTATTATTACTTTTCCTGAGTAGTATTTTGTTTGTAAGCACAGCTTAATATTGAGTGTTAAGCCTGTATTAAATTTATTATCCGAATTATATTTGTATTATTATGGCGTTATAGAACTACGTTTCTCACCTCTTGTTCTATAACCATTCAGTATGGTTGCTGAGCGGAGCCGAAGCATGCTTATTAATTAAAAAAGCCCGAGCAAATAATTATTGCTCGGGCTTTTTATAATATGGTCAAGCCTCACGACTGATTAGTACTGGTCAGCTGAACACATCACTGTGCTTACACTTCCAGCCTATCAACCTCGTAGTCTTCGAGGTGTCTTCAGTGACCTCAAGGGTCAAGGGAAATCTAATCTTGGAGTTGGCTTCCCGCTTAGATGCTTTCAGCGGTTATCCATTCCGAACTTAGCTACCCAGCAATGCCGATGGCACGACAACTGGTGCACCAGAGGTTCGTCCATTCCGGTCCTCTCGTACTAGGAACAGATCTCCTCAAATTTCCAACGCCTGCAGAGGATAGGGACCGAACTGTCTCACGACGTTCTGAACCCAGCTCGCGTTCCGCTTTAATCGGCGAACAGCCGAACCCTTGGGACCTTCTCCAGCCCCAGGATGCGAAGAGCCGACATCGAGGTGCCAAACAGCGCCGTCGATATGAACTCTTGGGCGCTATAAGCCTGTTATCCCCGGCGTACCTTTTATCCGTTGAGCGATGGCCCTTCCACGCGGGACCACCGGATCACTAACCCCTACTTTCGTACCTGTTCGACTTGTAGGTCTCACAGTCAAGCTCCCTTATGCGTTTACGCTCTACACACGATTTCCGGCCGTGTTGAGGGAACCTTTGGGCGCCTCCGTTACTATTTGGGAGGCGACCGCCCCAGTCAAACTGCCCACCAGACATTGTCCCGAACCAGGTTTCACTGAATTCGGTTAGTAGTCCGATACAATAAGGGTGGTATTTCAAGAATGACTCCACCAAGACTGGCGTCCCAGTTTCATAGTCTCCCACCTATCCTACACATAATGTACCAAAATACAGTGTCAGGCTGCAGTAAAGGTGCACGGGGTCTTTCCGTCCATCTGCAGGTAGTCCGCATCTTCACGAACATTACAATTTCACCGAGTCCCTCGTTGAGACAGTAGCCAAGTCGTTACACCATTCGTGCAGGTCGGAACTTACCCGACAAGGAATTTCGCTACCTTAGGACCGTCATAGTTACGGCCGCCGTTTACTGGGGCTTCAATTCGGAGCTTCGCCAATTAAAAACTGACTAACCCTTCCTCTTAACCTTCCAGCACCGGGCAGGTGTCAGACCCTATACTGTATCTTTCGATTTTGCAGAGTCCTGTGTTTTTGGTAAACAGTCGCTTGGCCCATTTTTCTGCGGCCCCCTCATGCTCCACCTGAAAAGGCTTCACACTACCGGGGCGTCCCTTCTTCCGAAGTTACGGGACCATTTTGCCGAGTTCCTTAACGAGGGTTCTCTCGAGCGCCTTAGGATTCTCTCCCCGCCTACCTGTGTTGGTTTGCGGTACGGTCACCCGGAATCGCGTTTAGAGGTTTTTCTTGGTAGCATAGAGTCAGGACCTAACCCCTTCCGAAGAAGGTATCCCCTCAAGCCTTGGCCTTAAGAAAATCCGGATTTGCCTGGATCTTCAGCCGTTACTCAAGAACTGGGAAAACCAACTCCCAGCATCCTTATCTTTCCACGTCACCCCATCACGATAACCTCATCCGGGTGGTGCAGGAATATGAACCTGCTTCCCATCGACTACGCCTTTCGGCCTTGCCTTAGGGGCCGACTAACTCTGAGTTGATTAACATTGCCCAGAAAACCTTAGGCTTACGGCGAAGAAGTTTTTAACTTCTTTTATCGTTACTCATGCCGGCATTCTCACTTCTATACAGTCCAACCGTCCTCACAGTCGATCTTCAACCCGTATAGAACGCTCCTCTACCATTCTGATAAATCAGAATCCAAAGCTTCGGTGATATACTTAGCCCCAATCATTTTCGGCGCGGAGTCACTCGACCAGTGAGCTATTACGCACTCTTTAAAGGGTTGCTGCTTCTAAGCCAACCTCCTGGCTGTTTAAGCAACTCCACATCCTTTATCACTTAGTATATACTTAGGGACCTTAGCTGTTGGTCTGGGCTGTTTCCCTTTCGACTACGGAGCTTATCCCCCGCAGTCTGACTCCCGTTTTCTAAAGTTACGGCATTCGAAGTTTAAATGGGGTTGGTAAGTTTGTAGACCCCCTAGCCCAATCAGTGCTCTACCTCCGCAACTAAACAAACGAGGCTAGCCCTAAAGCTATTTCGAGGAGAACCAGCTATCGCCGAGTTTGTTTGGCCTTTCACCCCTATCCACAGTTCATCGGAGCATTTTTCAACATACACCCGTTCGGTCCTCCACAGGGTCTTACCCCTGCTTCAACCTGACCATGGATAGATCACTCGGTTTCGGGTCTACTCCATATAACTAAATGCCCTATTAAGACTCGCTTTCGCTGTGGCTGCGTGATTACAATCACTTAACCTTGCTATATAAAGTAACTCGCCGGCTCATTCTACAAAAGGCACGCGGTCAGGCATTATATACCGCAATATATCATAGCCCTCCCACACCTTGTAAGCATACGGTTTCAGGATCTATTTCACTTCCCTCTCGGGGTTCTTTTCACCTTTCCCTCACGGTACTTGTTCACTATCGGTCACTAGTTTGTATTTAGCCTTTCGAGGTGGTCCTCGAAAATTCACGCAAGATTCCACGTGCCCCGCGCTACTCAGGAATATAAACCAGGAAGACCTTAATTTTTCGTATACGGGACTATCACCCTCTTTGGCCCAACTTTCCAGCAGGTTCCACTAAATTAAGATTTTTTGACTTCCCGAGAGCCCCAGCAGCTCTCCGCTTATATCCTATAACCCCAACTATACAGGTACTGGCCCATTAACGTATAAGTTGGTTTAGGCTCTTCCCCGTTCGCTCGCCGCTACTCAGGGAATCGTTATTTACTTTCTCTTCCTCGGGGTACTTAGATGTTTCAATTCCCCCGGTATAGCCTCTATAACCTATGTATTCAGTCATAGATACCATGGTTTTACCATGGTTGGTTTTCCAATTCGGTAATCTCTGGGTCAACGGATGCTTGCTCCTAACCAAAGCTTTTCGCAGCTTGCCACGACCTTCATCGCCATCTAGTGCCAAGGCATCCACCGTATGCCCTTAATCGCTTGACCATATTATTTTATCTATTTAAAAAATAAATCAAATAGACTTAATTGCTCGATCAAATTAATTCTCGTTTAATTTTTTTTACTCAGTTGAAATTGTTAAACCTATCTTTTCTTTTACTGTTGGCTTAACCGTTTTAAAAGATCAAACAAATACTTTAAAGTATTTGTATGTGGAGGTGAACGGGATCGAACCGATGACCTACTGCGTGCAAGGCAGTTGCTCTCCCAGCTGAGCTACACCCCCTCTAATTACCTTTGTTTAGATTTTATTATTTGGGCCTGAGTGGAATCGAACCACCGACCTTACGATTATCAGTCGTACGCTCTAACCAACTGAGCTACAGGCCCCTCATTAAGAGTTCTGTCCATCAAGACCTATAAAATCTAAATCAAAATTGCTTAATAAAAAATAATTAGAAGTATGCTCTTCCACTTACTCTTCCTGGAATAGTTCTCTCAAAACTGAATAGTACTGACGAATGCTTTGAAATTAGGTTAAAAACAACTTTCCTTTTAAAGGAGGTGATCCAGCCGCACCTTCCGATACGGCTACCTTGTTACGACTTCACCCTCCTTACCAGCCTCACCTTAGTAACCTTCCTCCGTAAACGGTTAGATCAGCCACTTCGGGCGCTGCCAACTCGGATGGTGTGACGGGCGGTGTGTACAAGGCCCGGGAACGTATTCACCGTGGCGTGCTGATCCACGATTACTAGCGATTCCAACTTCATGTAGTCGAGTTGCAGACTACAATCCGAACTGAGACCGGTTTTTTGAGATTTGCTCCACCTCGCGGTATCGCTGCTCACTGTACCGGCCATTGTAGCACGTGTGTAGCCCTGGACATAAGGGCCGTGATGATTTGACGTCATCCCCACCTTCCTCCGGTTTATCACCGGCAGTCCCCCTAGAGTGCCCAGCATTACCTGATAGCAACAAGGAGTAGGGGTTGCGCTCGTTGCGGGACTTCACCCAACATCTCACGACACCAGCTGACGACTACCATGCAGCACCTCTATACATGCCCCGAAAGGAGGATATATCTCTATAC
>JAAENB010000406.1 GCA_024224995.1 bacterium
AGAGAAGCGGCTGGACATAGCTATCACATTCTACAACAAAAAATATGTTACGGAACTAAAGATCTGGGACGGCCCGGAAAAGCACGCGAAAGGGATAGAGCAGCTCCGGGACTACCTGGAACGGCAGCACCTGGACTCCGGCTACCTGGTTATTTTTGATTTCAAAAAAGAGATGGACTATAAAACTGAGTGGATACAAAACGGCGGTAAGCAAATACTTGCCGTCTGGGTTTGATACTCCAATATCGCCGAGCTGCCGATGAAAGGTGAGTTTGTTGATGCCGGCAATCTATTATTTACATTCAATTTTTACATATTTATCATTATTTTTAACTTAATTATTGCTTTTTTACCGAAAGACTGAAATTGTTGTTCCTATCATTTAAGGAGGCCACTTCGGCTCCGCTCAGTGACCAGATCCGGATTAATAAGCAGGAGAAAGTGAATGCGTTTTAATTATACAGGCAGCTGTGTTCCCGGTAAACATTTTATGGTAGATACCTCAAAAAAGCTGGAATTAATTATTACTCATTTAATTGAAGCCGGGGAATACTTTGCTATCAACCGGCCCAGGCAATTCGGGAAGACGACCACTATGAATCTCCTGGAACTGGAGCTGGAAAAAAGAGGGTATCTGCCTGTTTTCATCAGCTTTGAGGGGATCGGGGATACGGTTTTTGAAAATGAAGAGAGTTTTTGCGGCATATTTCTTGAACTTTGTGCTGATATTATGAAATATACCAATAAAGAGCTGCATGCCTTTTTGTTGGAAAAAAACAGGGGTATATCTAAACTTAAACATTTGTCGGAAGTAATCAGCGACTTTGTGATCAAAGCCGGTAAAGAGGTTGTTCTGATGATTGACGAAGTGGATAAGAGCAGCAACAACCAGCTCTTTGTCAGCTTCCTGGCCATGCTGCGCGATAAATATTTACTCAGAAACAGGGGCAAGGGAGCGACTTTTCATAGCATCATCCTGGCCGGGGTGCACGATGTGAAGACTCTCAAGCTAAAGCTGCGTCCCGATGAAGAGAAGAAATACAACTCCCCCTGGAATATTGCCGTCGACTTTAACATCGACCTGGCTTTTTCGGCTGTCGAGATTGAGACGATGCTTGCCGACTATGCTGCAGAGAAAAAAATAGACATGGATATACCGGCTATTGCCGAGCATCTTTACTACTTTACTTCGGGCTATCCCTTTCTGGTCAGCAAGCTCTGCTATATCATCGATACATATATAATAGAAGAAAGTGATACAACGTGGAATACCGGTTATGTCGACCGGGCCGTTGACCGGATTACCCGAGAGGAGAATACTAATTTCGACAGCCTGATTAAAAACCTGGAAAATAATAAAGAGCTCTACAAACTGGTGGAAAATATCCTCCTGAAGGATGTGGTGCCTGCCTTTAACATTCATAATCCCTTAATTAAGCTGGGAATTACCTATGGAATTATTGATAAAAAAGCCGGCAAAACGGTTATACATAATAAAGTCTACAAAGAGATCCTTTACAACTATATGGCTTCAAAAATTGAAACCTCCCAATTGACTGCCTTGCCCGTGGTGGCGGAATCAGGTTTTATCAAAGAGGACAACTCCCTGGACTTTGAGAAGATCCTCACCCGCTTCCAGGTCTTTATGAAAGAGCAGTTTTCCAAAAAAGACAAAGCCTTTATCGAGGCCAACTGGCGCCTTATTTATATCGCCTTTATTAAACCGATAATCAACGGCCACGGCTTTGACTTCAAAGAGGTGCAGATATCCGAAGAGAAGCGGCTGGACATAGCTATCACATTCTACAACAAAAAATATGTTACTGAACTAAAAATCTGGGACGGCCCGGAAAAGCACGCGAAAGGGATAGAGCAGCTCCGGGATTACCTGGAACGGCAGCACCTGGACTCCGGCTACCTGGTTATTTTTGATTTCAAAAAAGAGATGGACTATAAAACTGAGTGGATACAAAGCGGCGGTAAGCAAATACTTGCCGTCTGGGTTTGAGTTGGCGGTTCAAACAACTTACAGTTTCTCACGATTATACAACTCAGTAATCTCCTCCATGGATAAAGCCCTGTTGTAAATACGGACATCATCAATAGTCCCCTTAAACGCGTCAGTTACACTTCCATTATACCGGTGAGCGCCAATGCGAAGTTGATTGGAACCGGTACGTCTCTCTTCAGACCGCAGCAAACTGAAACCGGTGAAACTGCCATTAACATAGCAGTTAATATATGAGCCGTCATAGGTAACGATAATATGATACCACGTATTGTTCTCAACTGAGTCAACATTTCTTATCTCTGATTCAGCATTGCTTTTCCCCAAAACCAGTTCCAGGAAAGAATATGTATCAATCCGAAGAGAAAACTCCGCATAATCCAGATTGTTGCTTTCATCAGTTTGTTTTGAAATAATTGCCCCGGTTTGAGAAACATCCGGGTAAATCCATACGGATAAAGTGAAATTTCCTGAGAGATCGGTGATACCGGTAGTAATATAATCATCTGTTCCGTCAAAATCGTAGGCGCTGTTGGATCTTCCATACCGGTCAGCTGCCAGTACCGCTCCCCCCTGTACTGTTCCATGGTAACTGCCGCTGCTGTCATTAGCATTGCCGTTAAACGTATAATACGTCATAAGCCCTATGGAGGCGGCAGGTATCCTGGAAGTGGTATCGTGATAAAGATTATCGCAATTAAAATTCGCGAAAGAAGCCAGCAGTATACTTATGTAAATAATTTTTTTCATATTTTAAAAACCAAAAAATTTATAACTCGCGCACAGGTTGAATCCAAAAAACATCATCATCCCGTCATTCTCAATAATAGATCCAAAATCAATTCCCCCGCCAATTAACAGATCATCCCGGATGTTGTATGAAACCAAAACACTGGCCATTATAATCGGTTGAAACGCGTCACTCTCAGCCGAACTGCTGTACCCCGGAACCCCGATCATTCCCTCATTACTATAAAAAACTTTGTTATATGAAATGCCTGCCGCGATTTCCGGTACAATGTCCACTATGTCAAAAAGAGTAAAACGATACCCAACTTTGGCCATAATGGGAATATTATAAGAATATTCCATGCCCGTGAGCTCTCCTGAAAAGTATAAAAACCCGGTGGAAACGCCAAAGAGCAGGTTCCTGATAAATACATTTTCCAGGTGGGCATCTACCAGGGTGCCCCCGCCGGGGCCATTCAGGTCTCCGAAATCTCCTATTGGGACAAGATAACTGCCCCTGAGATTCACATGAAAATTGATCTCTTTTGTGTGAACAAGATCGCTGCTGAATGATTTGTTCCCTTTTTCATCAACGGATCGCACCATGAAAAAATCGGTTATATCCGAAGAAAGATTTTTTACTGAAAATGTATTTTCTTTTGTTTCTCCAATCTTTGTGTAGCCCAGTGGAGTTTTCTTGTAGATTCGGTAAGAAGCAATATTTTCTTTTTTAGAATAGTAAATTCATCAGGGTCATATAATTTTTTCCTGAAGGTATACGACTCGCTATCCTCACCAACTTTGCAGCCTTTCAGCTCTTCCCCGGTATTTAACCGTATTATTTTTTTTCCCCGCTGCAGGTTCTCAAAAATCACCCGGAGTACTTCGCTCCTGTTAAACGTTGTCTCTGTATTGTCCGGAAGTTCAACAGAGTAAATTTCTTCTGTTTCTTCAATAATTTTACATTCAACGATTGAGCCGTCTTAAAAAAAGATGAATTCCGCGAATACGGGCTCATAATGACCCAACGAAAGGATGAATAGTGACGTGAAACATAAAGTAATAAAAAATCTCATACTAATCCTTATAAGTTATTGTTTCTATAGTATATATGTTTAAAATACATACTGTATGCAGGCAATCAAGTTTTTTTTGCCTTTTTAGAGAAGTTTTTCCCATAAAACAATAATTACAAGCATTTTTATAGACCAGCTTTATAATACAGGTCGACAAAGAAAAATTTTTAGTATTACTATACACCAAATTCATTCAACTAAAAAAAATCATTTATAAATTGGGGGAAAATAATGAATGCTGGGTCCCTGAGTAATGAAATAAGTCATGAAGAATTGATACAGTTTGAAGCGCTTGCAGAAACTTTTTGTCAGAAGACACTTTCCGATTTTTTCAATAATGAAACACCCGATGGCAATCTTCCGGATCTGAATGCAATTACTAATACAGCATTCACGATCGGCCTCGCGGCATACCCCGATCCCGAATCAGCAGGGTATGATTATGGAATATGGGGGAAAGCCGATAAGGGGAATGTACTTCCATCGGTATTACTTCTTATGAAAATCGCCGAAACCTGCGGGGGAATCGCCTCGCTGTTTCACTGGCAGGGCCTGGGTTCAAATATCTTCCTTGAATTTCAAAAAGAATTTCAAAAACAATCCACCGTCCCCGGTAAAAAAATCGCGGTGTGTATTCAGGAGGACTTTGGGCTGCCTTCATTAAAAACACTTCAGGAACCGGGAATTGATGCCCCGGCAAAGATCAAGACAACTATAAAAAAGGTCAATGGGGAATACGTTCTCAATGGAGTAAAAACCTTTGTCTATTCAATGAATGAAGCAAGCTCCTATATTGTATTCGCCAGGTACAAAAACACATGGGCTTGCGCGAACCTGGACGCGAATAAAGAGGGAATAATTAAATCAGACCCGGGAGTGAGAACAGGATTACGGGCATGCGCTCTGCGCCATATTGAATTCAGAGATACTGTGATACCGGAAGAGGACATCATATTTGGAAATAAGGCATTGTCCCTAATGAAAAGAGTCTTATTTATGAACTGGACAGGCCTTGCCGCTATTGCCGGCGGTATGGCAAAGGGCTCTGTAAAAAAGGCACGGCAATATGCTTCTGAGCGATACCAGGGAGGGACTCTCATTGAAAACCACGGGGCAGTGCAAATGCTCATTGCCGATTCAGAGGCGAACGCGCAGGCATGCCAGTCTCTTGCGAAATCCCTTTCCAGTGCCAACCCTGAGGATGTTTCGGGCCTGGCACTTGCGGCAGGAGCAAAACTGAAATGCTGCGAGTATGGAGCCAGGGCAATAACTGACTCTCTCCAGGTCTTTGGCGGGTACGGCTACATGGAAGATTTTGGCATGGAGAAAAAGCTTAGAGACATTTCCGTTATAAAAGCAGGATGGGGAACTCCAAACTTTTTAAAACAGTTTATTTTTGAATGCTCCAGGGAGGTATAACCATGAATCAAAAAGCCGACACAGCCGACACAATAGAAGAAACAATCAAAAAACTTCATATGAAAAATGCCGCAGGCAACCTGGATCTCTTTGGCAGGGCTTTTATTGACAACCGGGAATTGACCCTGTGGGAGCATGACACCTTATCATTGCCGAGGCCGGCACGCAAATGGAGAAAAAAAGCCAGGGCTTTTGCCCGGGAGCACATACGGCCATTTGCTTTACAGGCCGACCTTGATCCTGAAAAATTTGATCCGGAGAATCTTTTTAAACTGGCAGCTCGCCAGGGGTTCCTGTCCCTTATGCTTGTGCCGCCAATTGGAAGGGCAAACTACAGGCTCTTTTTTAGAAATCCCGCGTTTCTCCCTGCCATTGTTGCAGAGGAATTCTGTACAGAGTGCGGAGGTCTTGGACTTTTACTCATGGCCCATAATCTTGGAATAGCTCCTTTGATGCTCTCGGGACATATATCATCATATATTCGGCAATTCTTACCATTTTATTTGAAGTCAACATGGCTTGGGAATCCCAGGTGTATGGCCTTTGCCATAACAGAACCCGGAGCGGGGTCTGATGTTGAAGAAACAGAGGGCGGTGCTACGGCAAAGCTGGTAACAACTGCTAAAGCGGTAAAGGGAGGATATATATTAAACGGCACAAAGTGTTTTATCAGCGACGGTGCTGTAGCGGACAAGGTTACGGTTTACGCGAAGCTGGAGGGCCAGGGCCTTGAATCCTGGACATGCTTCCTGGTGGAAAAAAGCATGAAGGGCTTTTCCGTGGGAAGGCATGAGAAAAAAATGGGCCAGCGGGCTTCTGACGCTTCAGAGCTTATTTTCGATAATGTCTTTATTCCAAAGAAAAATATAATCGGCAAGCTCCGGTCCGGATGGCCAAACAACAGAAATGTGATTAACTATTCACGCCCGGTTGTGGGAGCCATGGCCATTGGCCACGGCAGGGGGGCTTTTGAGCGGGCACTGGATTTTTGCAGAAATACGTCCCTTGGGCCAAAAAAGCTCATTGAATACCAGGAGGTACAAATTGAGCTTGCCGATATGATGACCACCTTAAGCGCCGCGCGTTCTCTCGTATGGCACAGCACGAGCAAGTTCAGATGCAACCAGGCGGCTTCATCCATAGCAAAAGTTTTTGCGTCAGATGCGGCCTTTAAAGTGTGCAACCAGGCAATGGAGCTTGTTGGTGACCACAGCTATATTCACAGCAACGGGATTGAGCGGTCCATGCGTGATTCCAGGCTTACCCAGATTTACGAAGGAACAAACCAGATTAACAGGCTATCAATTATAGAACATCAATGGACTGCTGAAATAAATAAAATGCATAAAACATAAGGAGGAAGATTATGAATATGAAAAATGATCCGTTCTGGGACGTGGAGAAGAGTGTTTTTAAAACCTCAGAGGGCGATATGGAACTGCCCATTTTTTACTATGATTTTTCCCAGGTTCTTTACCTGTTTTTGGTAAAACCCGGCAAACTTCGGCCGCTTCTTGAAGGAACAGGTCTTAAACCCTGTGTTATGCTCAATCACCGGGCAGTGGTTATGCTTGTATTTTTTGAGTACCGCAGCACAAGCATTGGCACATATAATGAAGTGGGACTCTGCTCATTAACATACTCGGAAAAATGCAAAAAACCATTTTTCTATCTTCCAAGTATATTGAAAAGCGGTGACAGCTGGAAAACTGCAGCCTATGTGCATGACCTTCCCGTAACAACAAAAATAGCAAACGCGGGAGGAAGGGAGATATATGGATACCCCAAGTTTGTTACGGACATACCTTTTTCGCTTACTCCAAAGACCTTTGACGGAGCGGTACTGGATCCCGATACGGGTAAAAATATTTTTTCAATAGCAGGCCCCTTAAGCAGGATGGGCGTGTCATTCCCCGCTATTGATATTGTCACCTATACAAATCATAAAGGACAGCAATTAAGGACCAATATTACAACTGATGCCAAAGCAAAGTATAGCCTGTTCCCCAATATGAGATTAAAGGTAGGGGAGAGTAATCACAGGATGGCCAAAAACATGAGAGACCTTGGCCTTGATAATAAAAGGCCACTTTCCATAGCAACATCAGAAATTGCGCGTTCAAGGCTTCCACGGGGAATAGCAGTAACTCCTGATATGTTAGAAAGGATTAAGAAAAAGGAGCTGTAAACTCAAATGAAAAAAAAGATCTTTATAACAGGAATATCCGGCTATTTTGGGAGATGCCTCTGCAAAGAGTTGTTAAAAGAAAATTGGTGTGGTGATATTTACGGCATTGATATTAAAAAATCAGACGCGCTGAATAAGAAAATATTCGTTTACCATATGGACATGAACAGCGCGGACCTTGGGGACCTATTAAAGGAGCTGCAGCCCGATGTGCTGATCCATCTTGCCTTTATTGTTAATCCAATACATAATGAGAGGCTCATGACCCATATTAATATTGATGGAACTAAAAATGTATTACAAGCGGCAGAAGAGTCCGGTATTCCCCAGGTAATGGTTGCCTCTTCCGGAGTAGCTTACGGCGCCTGGCCCGACAACCCGGTCCCCTTAAAAGAAACAGATCCAATACGCAAGCACCCCACTTTCAGATACGCAAAGGACAAGGCTGTTGTGGAAGAACTGTGTGCCCGGTACATGGAGAGAAATCCTCATACTGTTTTTAGTATAATACGGCCATGTATTGTATACGGCAGAAATGTTGATAATTATATATCAAACATTTTAGCCTTGCCTCTTGTTCCCCTGATAAAAGGATATGATACCGCGCAGCAGTTTGTTCATGAAGATGATGTTGCCGGCTCAATACTGGCAATATTAAAAAAAAGAGGAAGAGGCGCTTTCAACCTTGCGCCCGGGGACGCACTCCGCATGAGTGAAGTAGTAAAAAAAAGCGGTAAGGTTTCAATAAGCCTGCCCTTTGGATTCGCGAGGGCCGGATCGAAATTGTTATGGTTCCTGCGTTTCCCAATACTGAAGTTTCCCCCGAGCTTTATAGATTACGTTTGCTATCCCTGGCTCCTTGACAACAAGCGCATCCGGGATGAGATGGGGTATACATTTAAATATTCATCTTCAGAAACCCTGGATGTTATGCTCAGGGCAGACTGTAAACAGCATTAATCAAAACGTAACTCCTGAAAATTATTAATACAAAAAACCGTCATTGACTCTTCTTTTCCTCTTACGTCAATGAGGGTTTTTTCAAGATTATCCTGCTGCAAAGCAGCTCTCTCCGCGACGGACGAAGAAATTATCAATTTGCATTTATGTTCTTTTGTCATACTTTCCAGTCTTGAAGCCGTATTTACGGCGTCCCCAATAGCTGTAAGGTGCCGGTTTTTTTTGTATCCCATATCGCCCACAACCACATGGCCGCAATGTATCCCCACTCCAATTTTCAGGGGATTTTCCAGTTCCGTTTGTAACTGCTCATTTAACACAATCAGTTTTTCTTCCATCATTTCGGCTGCTCTCATGGCCGACTGGCACGCCTCTTTTATATCCACGTCTAGCCCAAAGAGGGCCATAATTCCATCACCAATAAATTTATCGATATACCCGCCGTTCTCTGAAATGGCGTCACCCATGTATTCAAAATATTTATTCAGAATAAACACAATATCAAAAGGGATCTTTTTTTCGGACATACTGGTAAATCCGCGAATATCGGAAAAGAGAATGACAATCTCTTTGTCGGTACCTACGGAAGCTTTTCTTTTTCGGTACGCTTCTCCGGCGGTGAGTTCCGGCGGCAGGATGGGGTGGACCAGGCAATCTTCAACGGGCCGTACCTGGCAGGCCAGCCGTATATTCTCCCCTGCTTCTATGCTTTCCAGGATATTTTTTTCCTCACCTGTCGCAGGCGGCAGTTTTTCAAACCCTTCGGTAAAATAGGTCCGGCACGTTGTACACCTGCCCCGTCCTCCGCAAACATGCGCATGGGGAATATTGGACATGAGGCTGGTCTCCAGCAGGGTTGTTCCATTCCGGACCATTATTTTTTTCCCATTTAAGTACGATACCTGTATTGATTTTTTTCTTCCCACAAAACCAAGAAAGAGAGCCCGTAATAGAAAAAGAGCCAGTAAGCCCGGTACATAGAACAGGGTAAAAGGTTCAACAATACTTGTGACTTTTTCAAAAAAATTAATATTTCCCGGATTCGATTCCTTTTGGACCTTTTCAACCCAGACCGGGTCCATACTTTTTTTTACGGTGACTTCGTATCCTGCTTTCTGAGCTCCCCAGATGGAGATGATTGGCACAACAATGGCTATGGTAAATAAAAAATACTTAGCCTTCTGATACCACTCCGTAGACTTATAATAGATATAAAGGCTTATAACTGCATGGATCCAGGCAAGTGATGTCATAATTACGACTAAGTAAAAAAAATCAGGATAACCACTGGAAAGGAGAAATGTATAGGTGTCATCTACCCCGTGCATATGGTGGAGCCATCGTGTACCAACCATATGGCCTACCAGGGAAAAAGGAGGAATACTAAAGCCCAGAAGTATGCGCAGCCATTCCGTCTCAGATATGCCTTTAAATGTCTTTTTCTTAAGAAGAGAATAGAGCGCTGTAAGCACATGTGTTGCAAGAAGAATAAATACAACCCAGTACAGGGGCGGGCTTCTCCAGAAAGCCAGGAAAATGATCCTTCCCTTTTCAAGGGTCGCCAGGCCAAATATGCCCAGTGCCGCGTTCAGAAGATGGGTAAGAAGAAAAAAAGATAAGCCCAGCCCGCTAATAAACTTTAACCTGGCGATCATGTCCATAGAGAATATATACTGAGTGACAGTTTTTTTTTGCATGGTTTAGTCCCTTAGATCTGGTTAATCTGTTGCCTGACTAATAAAAAATAGCAGGTTAAATCAATATCGTCAAGTTCTTTTTTGCTCTATGAATTCGGGATTAGACTGATATTATCGAAGGGAAGTAATAGCCTGGTAATTCATGAATTACCAGGCTATTTTTAAAAACATCTTACTTATTTTGCTACACTAAAGATCTTTGCATACTGCTTTTCATTTTCGGTTGCTGATAAATACAGGTAAATATACGCATCATCTTGAATAAACGTAGAATTTCCGGAAGGCAAGCTGCCCAATTCTCCTAAACCATTGGTTTTTTTAACAAGAGCTCCCCCGTTTTTGGATACTTTATACACTTCATCGCCCATGTAGTATATCCAGTCACCATCTTCCAGTATACCAGCAGGACCATTGGAATTGGTCTCATCCACTAACACCTTAAAAGAAGAAGACTCCGGAGTTTGAG
>JAAENB010000407.1 GCA_024224995.1 bacterium
ATACTACTTCAAGGCCTGCGCACAAGCAAAATTAAGTTTCTTACGAGTGCTGACCCGGCTGGGCCGGGAAAAATACGGAAGAAACTGTGGGTATACCGGGGTCTGTTTTGTGAAGATGCTCCGGAAAAGGGTTTGGTTCTGAGAGACGTTGCAGTGCAACGTCTCTGAAACCACCCCGGGTAAGATCCCCCGAAAAAGGCTCTATTGAAAAAGAGTTTCTTGAGAGGGGTGCCGCCCCTGCGGCAAAAACTTTAAACTTTTTAATAGACAGGTAAATATATTATGACTACGGCTAAAAAAACAACCACCTTAACTTTACCGGAAGAGGAGTTTGCGCTTCCGGGAAACAGAGCCTGTTCCGGCTGCGGATTATCAATAGCCTACCGCCATGGATTAAAGGCACTGGGGCAAAAGACCATGTTAACAGTACCGGCAAGCTGCCTTACTGTATTACAGGGGATGTACCCGGTTTCATCAATGACAATACCCTGTTTAAATACGGCTTTTGAAACAACAGCAGCATCGGCCTCGGGATTACAGGCCGGCCTTAGAGCACTGGGTAAGGATGATATTACTGTTGTTGGGTGGGCCGGAGACGGGGGAACCGCAGATATCGGTATTCAGGCTTTATCCGGAGCGGCAGAACGAAATACTGATTTTATTTATGTCTGTTACGACAATGAAGGATATATGAATACGGGAACCCAGCGTTCGGGAAGTACTCCTCTTGGGGCAAAAACCACCACTTCTCCGCAGGGTAAACTTGAGCATAAAAAGAATATGCCTGCCATAATGGCAGCTCACAATATACCCTATGTGGTTACGGTAAGTCCGTCCTATCCGGCTGATTTGTATGATAAATTCAAGAAAGCCAAAGAATTTACCGGGACCAGGTATATTCATATTTTCGTACCATGCCCTCCGGGCTGGGGTTATGATTCAAAGTATACCGTTAAAATGGGGAAAATGGCTGTAGAATGCGGAATGTTTGATCTTTATGAGATAATTGACGGAGAACAAACATTTTACGGACCTTCGTTAAAGATCCTGGAAGGGAAACCAAGACAGCCCATAGAGGGATATATCAGGGCGCAGACGCGTTTTAAAGGAATCGCACAGGAAACAATAGACGAGCTTCAGAGATCTGTTGACAGGAAGTGGGAAGGATTTATAAAATTGTACGCCTGATTATGCTTATCAATATGCTTATTTCTTTTTGAGTACAATAATCGAGAGGTCATCTTCCAGGGGGACGGACCCGGTATATTCTTTAAGGTCCGCAACAACCCGGTCCAGAATCTCCTGAGCAGAGGCCTCGGGCGGCATTGCGTTTAGTGTTTTTATGATATTATGCTTGTCGTACTGCTCTCCCTTACTATTTATACTTTCGTTTAAGCAGTCGCTATAGATTAGCAGCAGGTCTCCGGTTTCAAGGGTAAAATCGCATGTTTCATAGGGGAAGGTAAGGGTGGAAATGCCCATAAGAGAGCCCTGTAATTCATCATTTTCCTCACCTACGATGTCGCAGAAATCCGAATTATATTTTTTTTGAATAATACCGGGGTGCGCGGCATTGGCATAGTTGACTGTGTTGCCGTCGAAACGGAGTAAAACAGCAGTAAGATAGTTCTCAGCCTCATCCATTTCTTTAATTAACCGATCATTTATTATTTCCAGTACTTTTCCCAGGGGTTTTTCAAGATTATCCCTGAAATCACGGAAAAAAATTGGTTTCGCCAGGGTTGTGAGCAGACCTGAGGCAATACCATGTCCTGAAACATCAGCAAGAGTTAGCCCAATGAGGTTGTTTTCGTCGGTATAGAGGTCGTAAAAATCACCGGCAACAGAGGTCAGGGGGTCATAGTAAAAGGCAATTTCCAGATTATCGGTTTCAGGAGGAGTCGTGTGCAAAAGGCTTCTCTGTACTTTGGCAGCCATTTTGAGGTCTCGTTCATAGATTATAGCGGATTGAGTGAGTTTATTGTTTAGTTCTTCAAGCTTCAGCCGCTGAGACTCGTTCTCAAAAAGCAGGGCAAGGGATTCGCCATGTTCTATTTCAAGTTTGTTGATGGTATCTTTTAACTGTAATTTCTGGGATTCGTTTTCAAAGAGAAGGCCCAGGGATTGACCGTGTTCAACCTCCCATTCGCTCATGGTTTCCGAGATCCTGGTAACTTTCCATTCGTTCATGAAGCAGCGTGCAAGATTCCTGCCATGTTCATGCTCGGAGAGGGAGATTTGATTGTTTTCTTCCATGCTGTGGATACGTTCACCGTCAGTTCTTTTATATTTTGGCATTGTTAATATTCATTCCTTATCTAGTCAAGAAACCCAAAAAACCGGGTTTATGGGCTTCAGATTTATTTTAAAGAAGTGTATGAAATAATCAAGCAAAAGTTAGTTTGAGCATATAAAAAACCGTAATTTTTAGAAATCGGGGGTGCAGCCTTGTGTGCGATGCTGTTGTAAAACACACAAAATGCATTCGGTAAAATGGGAGGAAAACATTATTTGTTGTGACAGTGACACCCTGGCGGGGGCGCACCCCTCTTCAGGAGGTGAGGACTGTTTTAGCGGAGCGAGGTCCGCAGCCTTCTGAAGAGGGGTGCGCCCCCGCCAGGGTATCACTGTCACAACAGGCTGTCCCCCCGATTTCTGAGCATTTACAAAAAAAACGTCTTGAATTTTTTATCAAAAATTGAATAATATACTTGTAAAATAATATGGCATTTAAATAGATTGGCATACTGTGAGGGCTAAGTTTTCGGCCCTTATATTATAATCACCGGAGAGAATAGAATGATTGAACTCGATTTTGACAAGCAGGGCGGGCTGGTACCTGTGATCGCCCAGGATTACGCAACAGGCGAAGTATTGATGATGGCCTTTATCAATGAAGAATCATGGAAATTGACCCTGGAGACCGGAATTGTTCATTATTGGAGCCGTTCACGGAGCAAACTCTGGAAAAAAGGGGAGTCCTCCGGGAACATTCAGGAGGTCAAAGAGATCCGTGTTGACTGTGATAATGATTGTGTTTTAATAAAAATAAACCAGGTTGGAGACGCGGCCTGTCATACCGGTTTTAGAAGTTGTTTTTACCGGGTAATAGATGGCGAGGAATTAAAAGAGAATGGAACGCGGATTTTTGATCCAAAAGAAGTATATGGAGACTCAAAATGACTGATATAACAAACAGTAATAATATTAAGCTTGGAATTCCAAAAGGAAGCCTGGAAAAATCGACTATTGAGCTTTTTCGGAAAGCAGGCTGGAAAATATCGGTATCTTCGCGGAATTATTTTCCTTCAATTGATGATGAGCAGATTTCCTGTTCCCTTGTACGGGCACAGGAAATGGCCCGGTATATCGACAGCGGTGTTCTTGATGTGGGATTAACGGGCCTTGACTGGATACTGGACAATGGTGCTGACGTAGAAGTTATTGCAGACCTTGTTTATTCCAAAGTAAGTACTAAAAAAGCAAAATGGGTTCTTGCCGTTCCGGAAGATTCTCCAATTAAGACTCTGGAAGATTGTGCCGGAAAGACAATATCCACGGAACTGGTCAATTTTACGCAAAAGTATTTTGCCGACCGGAATATATCGGTAAATGTGGAGTTTTCATGGGGCGCAACAGAGGCAAAAGTTGTTGAAGGTCTGGTTGACGCTATAGTAGAGGTTACTGAGACCGGATCAACGATTAAGGCTCACGGATTAAAGATGATCCATACCTTAATGGAGACAAATACAAAGCTTGTTGCCAATAAGAAAAGCCTGGAAAACCCTCAAAAGAAAGCCAAGATCCTGCATATTGCCTCGCTCCTCAAAGGAGCTTTAGACGCGGAAAATATGGTTGGCATAAAGATGAATGTACCAAAAGAAAGCCTTGATCCCATAGTGGACATAATTCCCAGCTTAACTGCTCCTACCGTATCTCAGCTCTATAATTCGGACTGGTTTTCAGTAGAGTCCATTGTACAGGAAGCAGTTGTACGGGAAATAATCCCTCAACTCCTTGAAAAAGGAGCGGATGGCATTATTGAATACCCCCTGAATAAGATTATCAGCAAAAGTTAATAAAAGCCGCCCCTGTATTACACAGGGGCGTCGCCGTCCACGGTCCCGATTCGATCGGGATTCCGGAAAGCCGGGACTAATCCCCTGATTTTGCTTTAGTTCTGCGTACCCTGCCTTGTTTAATTAAAGTTCATAAATTATTGTTGACTTGTTTAAAGAAATGCGTAGTTTTATGAACCGAAGAGGTATATCAACCCGGAATGTAGACTATACCCGAAGCATCACTCCGGGTATAGTCTACATTCCGAATGACGTTTTTCGGTATATTAAGACACGCCCGACTTTGTGTAGCGGGGTGCGCCCCCTGCGAGGGGTGGCAGGCCCGCTCACAAGCAAAATAAAAGGAGATTAGGATGGCAAAACAATTAAGATTCGTTCTTTGTTTCGTTGTGATTGTTCTTTTTTTCAGCACTTCATCTCTATTCGCGGATAAATATTCCAGGAGCGCGGTCCAGAAAGAGATACAAAAAGTGGAAAAAAAGCTCGAAAAGTACAGTCACCTGGAAAAGCGGGGTATGGGCAGGGAAATTTATAAAATTGAAGCCTATATTAAAAACGCGAAGAAACTGCTTGTTGAAAATGACCGGGATGAGGCCTGGTATGAAATTGGTAAGGCAAATGCCTATTTTAAGCTCATAGAAGCGAAAAAATATCTTTTTGCAGCTGAAAAAAAATATAAAGCTGCAACCAGGGGTAAATAAGGAGGTCTTTCATGAAACGGATAATGCTATACCTGGGAGTTGTAGCGTTTATAATCACCTGCTCTGTGCAGTTGTTTGCCGATAGCAAATCAGACGCAAAGGTAGAACTGGGGGAAGCTCGAAGACAGTATAAACACATCAAAAAACAAAAAAAACTGCACCCCTATGTTTCATTTGCGAATTACAGCCGCGGCGTGACCCTGCTGGAAAAAGCCCGGATCCAGTTCGAAGAGGAAAGAGAATACGACCTGGCCTCATACTTCGCCGTACTTGCCAGGGTTGAATTTGAAACAGCAGTAACTATCGCCCGGGGCCGCTTGCTGGAACATAAATCCCTGCTCTTTGAAAGAGATTATTTTAAAAAAGCTTATCAGGATGAAAAACTTAAAGGGTACTTTATAAGTTCGAATCTTGAAAAAACAGGAAAAGCCTATAAAGGCTATCTTGTGGACAGCAGGCTCTTTGTGCGAAAGACATTCAATCTGAGCAGGGACGCTCAAAAAAGAATTCTGGACAAGTTATACCGGGTTCTGAAATTGTATCCAAGAAGTAAGGTCATTATTAAGGGACATACTGCCGGGTACGACAGGAATAATGTGAAATCGACCCGGAAAGCCAGTGTTGTTGGCGAGTATTTAATAACCGTAAAAGGGGTACACAGCAGCAGAATAACGACCAAAGGACTGGGCAGTTCTCAGCCGGTGAGGAAAAGAAAAATAGACCGGGTAGAGATTATAATAACCGGTGTTACGGATTAAATTTTTGGAGATATTATATGGAAATATTTAAAATTGAGATTGGAAGGCCCTTTCGCCTGGAGAATTTTTTTAAGAGTTTTAAGCTTACCTGGCTGTTTGTTGTTCTGGGTTTCGTCTTTTTTCATGGATTTAATTTTTTATCCATGCTTGTTGGCGGACACGGTTTTATTCGTTATTTCTTGTTTAATTTTGGTATATTTGCGGCGTTCATTTGTCTTTTAATGGCATATGCCGGCGTATACTGGATATCAACATCACCGCCCGATGAAACCAGGCTTACGCGAAGGGCTTTTTCCGCAATAGGAAAACGAATACACTATATTATTGGCATATCCCTGTTAACCTTATTGTTTTTTGCCGTTGTTGTTGTTGCTGAGGTGGGTTTTTCATCTGTTGGGTATATTCCTTATTTTGGTCCCGCGCTCCTTTCCCTGTTAACAATACCTCTTTTTCTTGTAAATTTTATATGTATTTTAATTGGTATTTGCGTACTTGTGGTAATGCCGCCAATGGTGGGTGAAGCCAAGAGCTTTAAGGATGTCCTTACGGAATTGAAAATTCTTATTAAAGAACGGTGGATCAATGTTGTCCTCTATCTTATTATTTCCATGGCCATCCTGGTTGTGTGTATGATAATTTTAAATATCCTGGTGACATTTGCCGCCAATATTACGCATGCCGCTCAATGGAAGATAAAAAATATATATCCCGATAATATCATCTTTTTTGAGAAAGCAAGGAGCGGAGGAGCGCTTAAATTGTCACAGATGAAGTCTTCGATTGTTGATATTGTTCGTGCCATTACGCCGCGTCCGGAAACAAAAGGCTCTTTTATATACGCGTACGGTGCGAAATTCACGTTTGTTATTGAGTATATTATTTCTTTTTCATATAGAGGAATTCTTTCTTTAATGATAGCGTTTCCGCTGGCAGTCTATTTTAATATCTCATCGGTATATTTTGGCCGGGTCCGGGTGCATGAAGATCAAAAATAGGGTTTAAGGCGTTGGTACAGCAAATCATAGCCCTGTTCATTAATATGGAGTTCATCCAGGGTGATATCATCCATATTAATGTCCTCATCAAAGGGGGGAATTATTTCAACAGAGGGAAACGGTGACGCTGCTTCTTTGTAAATATCATTATAGAGAGTGATATTTTTTTCTATATGGGGACTTTTGGCCTTAAAAAGGGTTGTTGGGGTAAGAATTAAAATAACAATAACCCTGGTTTTTAGAGCCGCGGCCCTGGTAAAATAGGCGGTAATATTTGCTTTAAATTGCTCCGGGCTTACATCGGTGAGTTCGGGGTTTCTTACCCGTTTTTTCTTTATGTACCGGATATATTTTGGACGGAGCCGGGCCGGAAGAATTTTGTTGATAAAAAAGAATTCAGGGCCTTTTTTTCTAAAAAGCCGGGGAGCGCATTCCACCATTCCCAGCTGTAGAATAACGGTTTCCGGCCTGTAGGTCTCCAGAAGATCAACCCCGCCGCCGCCTTCCGTAACCAGTCTCATGCTGGTAGAGCCGCGGGCACTTTTTTCAATAAAGTCATATTCAGGGAATTTCTTTTTTAGGCGGAAGATCCAGGTTTTTTCATAGGGGATCTCCGGCCTGGGCATGGCTGTTGAATCGGTGATTATTAATACTTTTTTGATGAAATATCTCCGGGATCACTGACCGTTTATTGGTCATGGGCTGCATGTTCACCGGTACGGGCTATTATTTCTTTGGTCAGGTTCATATAATCAGCAGCTCCTTTGCTGTCGGGTTTGTATTCGAAAATGGTCTGGCCCCAGCTGGGAGCTTCCTGCAGAGATACATTGTCCCTGATGAGTGTTTCGAATAGTTTGCCCGGCAGGCGCTTGTCGGTCTCTTCCAGGACTTCGTTGTTTATCGATTTATTGGCATTATACATGGTTCCGATGATGCCCGAGACCCCGATATTTTTATTCAGGCGTTTTTTTACCATCTGGACCCCTTCAAAAAGGTTATACATTCCGTGGAAGGGGAGAAACTGGACCTGTAGCGGGATTATGATCTCGTTTGAAATAGTAAGAGCGTTCAGAGTGAGAACTCCCAGTGAGGGAGGGCAGTCAATAAGGACAAAATCGTATCCTTTCAGGTGCTCAAGCGCGTCTTTGAGCAGAAACTCTTTAGCCGGAATGGGCAAAAATTCAACCCCTTTAAGGTCATTACTTGCCGGAAGGACATCGATCCCTTCCCGGTTGATTATGGCATCGGTATAGGCAACTTCACCTTTAAGAACTTCATAAACGGTTCTTCCAAGCTTTTTAGGGCTGATTCCCAGGTGATAGGTCGACTGGGCCTGGTGGTCAATGTCGATTACCAGGACTTTTTTTCCCAGGATATGGAGCGCTGCCGCGATATTTACGGTGCTGGTGGTTTTACCCACGCCGCCTTTATTATTGGAAACTGATATTATTCTCATTATACAGTGATTTCACCACACTTATTGAGGGGGTATGGACATATCTTGAAATACGTCCGAATTTACTTCGTCATTTTCCGCCTAAATAGTCAAGTAAAAAAAATCCTGCTGGTGGTTCCTTCTTCATAACGTGGGGTTAAAACCCCACGCTATGAGAAAAAACCATCACCCTGGTGAACTTATTTATAAACAGAGCCTGTTCCCGGAAGATGTTAACCGGGGTTATGCTCTGCTGCCCTATGGGGTTAAAACCCCGGGCTAAGATTGGCCCATTTTCAAAACTCTTGCACCCCCTTTGGGGTCGCACACCCTGCCCGGAGCATCTTCGTAAAATAGACCCCGGTATCAACACAGTTTCTTTCGTATTTTTTCCCGGCCATCCGGTGTCTGAGCGGAGCCGAAGACCCGGGTTTATATACCTTATACCCGGTATATAAACCTTTTAAATTTTTTATAATAACTATAAAATTCTGTTTGTATTATTTTGTATTGGTGATAGGTTATTGACTCAGCAGTGCTGCTGACCTTATACTGGAACTATAATCATGAAATTACGAGGTAATACAAATGGAACAAAAATCGATAGCTATTCTTTGCAGTGGGGGACCGGCTCCCGGAATTAATACGGTCATAAGCTCTGTGGCAAAGGTTTTTTTAAGTGATAACTACCGGGTTATTGGGATCAATCATGGCACCAAAACCCTTTTTACCGATAATGTGGATACAATGGATATCGATTTTGAAGTGGCCGACAGGATCTTTACGGGCGGCGGTTCGGCTCTGAAAATGTCCCGGTACAAGCCGAAGGATGAGGAGTTTAATGCCAATTTTTTCGAAAAAAATAACGTAAAACTCCTGGTTACCATAGGGGGGGATGATACGGCATCCACGGCGAACAGGATAACAAAGTTTCTCCAATCACAAAAGATCGATATACAGAACATTCATGTACCCAAAACCATAGACAATGACCTGCCCCTTCCGGAGCGGCTTCCCACATTCGGGTATCAGAGCGCAAAGCATGAGGCAGTACGAATAGGAAATACCGTATATGAAGATGCCAAAACAAGCGGCAACTGGTTTGTGGTTTCAAGTATGGGCCGGGAAGCGGGCCACCTGGCTTACGGCATAGGAACGGCATGCCATTATCCAATGATTATTATCCCTGAAATGTTCGATAAAACTCCAATTACCTTCGATAGAATAACGGATATGATAGTTTCTTCTATTATAAAGCGGAAGATCCTTGGACTTGATTACGGCGCGGCTGTGGTGAGTGAAGGGGTTTTTCATTTTATGACCGATGAGGAGATCCTTAACAGCGGAATCAATTTTACTTTTGATGATCACGGACATCCCGAGCTGGGGAACGTGAGCAAGGCACATATCTTTAATGTACTTCTGCAGCAAAAAATCAAGACCCTGGGGCTTAGCGTAAAAAGCCGGCCTGTAGAGATTGGTTATGAAGTCCGGTGCTGCAGTCCAATCGCTTTTGATTTGAAATATTGCACCTTGCTTGGTTCGGGAGTAAAAAAACTCTTTGATGACGGGAAAACAGGCTGTATTGTCGTGGCCCGGAATGACGGAGCCATAGCACCACTCTACCTGGAGGACGTGGAAGGACCTGACGGAAAAATAAAACCACGTCTCGTTGATATTCACGCGGAGGATTATAAACTGGTATATAATCATATGCACTTTATAAAAGAAAAGAATTACGAAGAAGCCAAAAAATACGTACCGGACCCGGAAAAATATAACCTGAATAATATTCTTAATTGGAAGTGAAACAGGTTCAAGGAACAAGGCGAAGAAAAGGCCCGTAGAGGCATTGCATGCTACGTCTCTACGGCACGGCCACGGCCGGGAAAAAATAGGTCAGAAACTTGATAGAATTGCGAGCAGCGGACCCCGTGGTTGCGTCTTAGTATAAGGTATATAGAGCCGGAATGTAAACTATGCCAGGAGCAATACCTCTGCGGAACGTTCGGAACTCGCTTCGCTCAAACAGCCTCACAACGCGCAGAGGCATTGCTCCTGGCATAGTTTACATTCCAATTACGTTTTTCGGTATATTGAGACACGACCGACCCAGTGTAGCGGGAAAAAAATACGTCAGAAACAAAATAGTATTACGAGCTGCATCCGGCCTTGAAGTAGTATGGGCTCTTTGGGTTGTGAGGACTGTTTGAGCGGAGCGAGTTCCGGAGCAATCCAAAGAGTCCATACTACTTCAAGGCCCGCGCACAAGCAAAATTTAGTTTCTTAAGAGAGGAATTTTAATGGACGTAACTATAAAAAAACTGGGAGAGCCGGGAATAGGTTCTCCTTTATTAAAGAAATTATTTCATAAATCGGCATTTGTGCAGGACAAGACCAGGATGCGGTATGATATCCTGATTGATGATGATCACAGCGATGAGGAAACCGCAGATGTGAGTTTTGAGCTGGCAGGTCCGCGGGAGAAGATCTATTTTGACCCGGCCGAAACCAATGCGGCAATTGTAACCTGCGGCGGGTTGTGCCCCGGCTTGAATGATGTGATCCGGTCAATAGTAATGGAATCATATTATATGTATGGAGTGAAATCGATAACCGGTATCACCTATGGCTATAACGGGTTAAACCCGGCAAAGGGTTTTGAACCCATAGAACTGACTCCTGAGCTTGTCCGGGATATTCACAAGCAGGGAGGAACCATGCTTGGCTCTTCACGAGGCGGAACCGATGATATGAATATATTGGTAGATACCTTAGTCCGGCTAAAGATCAATATTCTGTATGCTATTGGCGGAGACGGAACCCTTAGGGGAGCGCAAAAACTGGCGGAAATTGCCCTGGAACGGGGGCTCAATCTTTCGGTCATTGGGATCCCAAAGACCATTGATAATGATATCAGTTATATTCAGCGGTCATTTGGATTTGAATCGGCCTTTACCAAAGCAGTGGAATCCATATCCGGAGCTCATGTGGAAGCAGAAGGCGCGCCAAATGGAATTGGCCTGGTGAAACTGATGGGAAGGCATTCCGGGTTTATTGCCGGGAACGCGGCTCTTGCCATGAATGACGTAAATTTTGTCCTGGTGCCTGAAGTACCGTTTAAGCTCCACGGAGAGAACGGTTTTCTCGCGCACCTGGAAGCACGTATTAAAAAACGGGGCCATGCCGTAATCTGTGTGGCAGAAGGTGCGGGGCAGGATATTCTCATTGAAGATGAAAGCGCGCAGCAGAAAGACGCTTCAGGCAATGTGAAGCTTGAGGATATTGGCATATTCCTGAAAAATGCTATCAAAAAGCATTTTAAAGAACGGAATATCGAGGCCAATTTAAAATATATCGATCCCAGTTATATCATCAGAAGTACTCCGGCAAATCCCAATGACTCAATTTTTTGCGCCCTCCTTGGACAATACGCTGTTCACGCGGGAATGGCCGGCAAAACCAACCTGGTAATCGGGCTCTGGAACAATATGTACACCCACCTTCCTATAGAACTGGCCGTATCCAAAAGAAAGATCATCGATCCCGAATCCCGCTTCTGGTACAATGTCATTGAAGCAACAGGCCAGCCCATGAATATGGTTTAGGAGGCAGTGGGCAGTTCCCGGTTCACAGTTGACAGTAAAGATTCCAGCAACTGACCGCTAGCTTAAAAAAACTAATAATTTGACGATATGTAGTTTCAAGTATTATAAAGAAGACAAATTTTATTCAGCGGAAGAGGTATCACTCTCCCGCTATGCTGATAACCAATAAAAAGCTCCGCAGATAAACGAAAAAGCGAGGTTTACGCACCTCGCTTTTTGTTGTTATCGATACCTTCGTTGTTATTCGATCACTTTCGTATAATACCCTTCAAAAACAGCAAGACCAATAAAATGGTTATCTTTCCAGATGAAGTCAAAAGCCAGACCTTTTTCTCTTTGTCCCGGATAAATATAAACAAAGGAATGATATGCTGTAGGAATGAGCCGGTAACTGGAACCTGAGTGGCTCTTATGAGCGGTAAGGAACCTGTTGTCGTGCGAAGCGATGTCAATAACCCGTCCCGTATTGGGATCCCGGTAGAGTCCAACAAACCTGTTCAGTTCATGGCCCTTTGGAATTGAAGGACTGAACTTAGCCGGATTTTCATCTTTATCACTCAGAAGCCCGGACAGTTTCATGAGTCTTCCTTTTAATGCCCGGTAATACCTGAAAAATCCCGGAGTATTATAGGTCGGAGGATCGCTCAGGAATACAAAACCGACTCCAAGAGACGGGAATATCTGCATCCAGCCGCCCGAACCTGATGATAAAGCAGCATGGTTTAAAGAATAAGGCCGGTCATCAATAGTCCATACACGCCAGGAAATGCCCCGGTACTCTTTTTTCTTAGCAGGAGGGATACCAACAGATTCCCTGTATATCTCTTTAAATATAGCTTTGGAAATAATAGTCCTTCCTTTATATTTTCCTTCATGAAGAAGCATTTGAATATAATTGCCCAGGTCATCAACAGTGCATTGCAGCCCGCCGCAACCGCGGATATTTGCCGGAGCAATAGAGTTATGCATTTCCAGTGGAATCAGGAAATTACAGGTGATATAATCGCTCAAGCTAAGACCGGACACTTTCTCAACCAGCATTCCCAGAAGGTTATACCCGGAGTTGGAATAATAGAACCGGAACCCGGCAGGGTATTTTTGTTTTGGAATATGAATGGGAATATGAAGAGACTGAGCAGCCCCATGAGTGGGAATCCCCGATGTATGAGTAAGCAAATGGCGGATTGTTATTGATCCGGATTTGATTTTTTCATTTTCAAGGTCAATATCCATATATTTGCTCACGGGGTCATCCAGTTTGATTACCCCGCGTTCTGCCAGCTGGAGAACAGCAAGAGCGGTAAACGTTTTGGTAAAGGACGCAGTACTATAGCGCCTGTTAAAAGAGCTTCGAATAGCCTTTTTATACGCAAAATCATTATCCTGAACAACTGCAACAACAGAAGAAGGAAGATTGGGATATCTTGTATGCTCTTCAAGCCAGGCATCCAGCTCCAGCTTCATTTGTTTTATCTCATGATTTCTAAGTTCCTCTTTTACGATTTCTTTCAGTTTTTCATTTGGATTCGTTTGAATCTCTATCCCCGCAGCAGGTAAAACCGCACAGAAATATACCAGGAATATGCCACTAATTACCGTTAAAAAGTGGGTGGATATTATATGTTTTTTGAGAAATTGCATATTATACCTCTCGCTTTTTATAAATTTTTTCGTAACTGCTCAACTTGAGCAATAAACTGTTTCGTGACTTCTTATATATTTTTCTCTCTCTATTTCCTCTAAGTATAATATAATGAATTCCGAGGGACAAATCAACCCGATTGGGCTTTTTTGTAAGTTTTTTGTGGGTCTATTTTTGATTGTGTTTAGTTATGTTTGTATATCAAAGAGGCTTTAGATGTTCATGTTTCTTCAGGGGGGGGCGGATTCTTTACGTGTACACAAATAAATTAATTTTTTTTGAAATAGCCTGATGTAAGAGAGAGGCCGATTATTTCGTTGTTTTTCCAGACAAAGCTGTGGAGCAGGTTTCCTTTGCCCATGAGAAAGCGGTTGGAAGTGAATTCCCGGAGCCGCTGAGGTCCGCCGCGGCGGTTGCTGAAGAGTTTCCCGTTGTTAAATGATATTTTTATACTATGCCCGGAACCGGGACTGGTATAGATGCCCTGGTATTGTTTTAATTCCTGAGTAGAGAGTCTGGGCCAGGAGGTACAGAGAGTCTGGTCCCCGGTAACATTTCTTAAAATTTTTTGCAGTTGTGCGGTAAGGCCCTGCCGCCATGACATAAATGGTCTGATAAGGTGCTGCGGCGGGTTACACAGGAAAATAAGGGCCATTTTCTTTTTGGGAAAGACCTGAACAACGGAAGCTTCACCATACCATCGACCGGCTTTGTAATAACTATCCACCTGATTATTAACAGTGATGACTTCCCAGCTTAAAGAATAGTGATAATCGACCTGTGAAGGGGGCAGGTTGCCTGGTTTGGCAAGCATTATGTTGAAAGAAGCGGGTGAAAGTATCCGCTTGCTGCCGTATTTTCCTTTTTGTATGAGCATTGAGGTATATTTTGCCAGGTCTCGCAGGTTGGTAACGATTCCCCCGGTACCGTTTGAATCTTTCCCTGTACTTGTGGTCATATTCAGGGGGATAAAGATCCTTTCCTGCAGGTTTTGTTCATAGGATTTGCCTGAAGCAGCTTCAATAACATGTTTTAAAAGCACATACCCGGGATTTGAGTAAGCGTAGCAGTAGCCTGTAGGGTTCACCTGTTGGGGCAGGCCCCTTTGTTTTCCGTTTATTTCTACGGATTGATATGCTCCTCTGCCGAACGTTGGCATACCTGAAGTATGTAAAAGCAGGTGCCGCACTGTTACCGGGGCTGAATTGAGTTCTTTCCGTTCAATAACCACATTGGGCAGATGGAGTTTTACCGGATCATCCAGGGATAAGTAGCCGTTTTCCGCCAGCTGCAGGGTGAGAATGGCGGTAAATGTTTTGGTTAATGAAGCAATCCCAAATTTCGTATCCAGGTTCGCATAGGCTCCGCTATGCAAAATAAGCCGGTTATTTTCCACCACACCCGCAACAGCAGCAGGCACGACTCCACGGTTGAGCCTGGTTTTAAGCCATGAGTCCAGCTTTTTTTCCGATTTTTCGATTAGTTGGAGTTTTTGTTCATTGTTCAGCGGGTCCGGCCCTTCAATAAGTGATAAACCCGGAGTCTCCCTGAAGAGATTGGTGGCAGCCTGTGATATTACATTGTTGCCAAAAAGCAAAATAGCAGCCAGGAGTACTACTATCACAATAGGAATAAAGAATCTTTTTTTAATTTTCATCGGGATACTCCGGCTCCACCAAACAGGTATTGGGTACTTCTAAATTATAATAACTCTATTACCCTATCTACAGTTTCTGTCAATTTTTTTTTCTCTTTTGAAAGTATTTTTGTTTGTACAACCGTTTAATCTGTTAAGTTTTATCAATTTTTGTTGTAAGTGCTCGAAAATGGGGGTGCAGCCTAGTTGTGACAGTGACGCCCTCGCGGGGCGCGCACCCCTCTTCAAAAGGCTGCGGAACTCGCTTTGCTCAAACAGTCCTCACCTTCTGAAGAGGGGTGCGCGCCCCGCGAGGGCGTCACTGTCACAACAAACTACGTCAGGAAATTAGTCTGATCTTTCCGGAACAGGAGCCACGATGGCGACGCCTATGTGCAATACAGGACGTATTATCACATAGGTGGAGGAAAGATCAGACTAATTTCCGAGCGCACCGACTAAATTAGATGATCTCTTCACCGGAGCCGGCGCAGCTTTCGCTGCGCGAAGGAGTGGGGGGTTGAGGGGGCTCCGCCCCCTCAACCCCCCACTCCTTCGCGGCGCGGAAGCGCCGCGTCCCTGTTACTATTTTTTTATGTGTTTCATTACGAATTCCCTGAACCGCTTGCGTTCGTGTGAGTACGCGTCGCTATGGGTAGTTTCGGTACGGAACTCGATGAGTTGTTTTACTACCGGGAGCATATCCGGGTTTCCCGCGCATATCTCTTCGGCTATTTTTTTGGTTCGCGGCAGCAGTTCTTCAGCAGGAACAACTTCATTTACCAGTCCCGCGCCCAGCGCTTCCTGCGCGGAAATGAACTGGCAGCTCAGAGACATCTGTTTGGCCATTCGAATGCCTACAGCCTGCTGAAGAAGCTGGGTCATGCCCCATCCCGGGTGAATTCCCACCCTGGCATGGGTATCGGCAAAGGAGGCGTTTTCCGAAGCTATAAGAAAATCGCAGTTAAGGGCAAGCTCAAAGCCGCCGGTAATGGCATGCCCGTTTACCGCCCCGATTATTGGTTTTTTACAGGCTCCCATAACATCGGTGAGGTCTCTCCCATCATTGCGGGGATCAAAGAGATTGTCCGTAGCAAGGGCAGTGAGGTCGATCCCGGAACTGAAAGACTTGCCGTTCCCGGTAAGTATGGCCACCTTGATATTTGTATCGTCGGCAACCTTATCTATGGCATTATAAAGTTCTCGCAGAAGAGCTTCATTGAATGAATTTCTTCGATCCGGCCTGTTAAGGGTTATTATTGCTGTTGAATTTTCTACTTCAAATAGTACGGGATTTTCCATTATATTCTCCTTGTTAAGATATTCAAATGAAACAGGGGAGAGCATATTGAGTCAAGAGAAAAGTGAATTTCCACATCAAATTTAAACCCGAATTCAGGATACCCCATTAACCCGCAAGATAATAATACTTGACTGGAGATGGTAAATGTGAGAACTTAATAGATTAGGCATCTGAGCGCTTTTTTTTAAAGAAGACAAATTTATACTATAATATTAGCAAATAATGAAAGAAATACATATACAGACATTAAAACAGAGCGCGCCCGGCAAAATTATTTTGCCCGTATTTATAACCATAATTCTTTTTGTGTTAACCATATTTCTGCTCATCCTTCCTTCAATCGATGAAAGTATGATGAAAAACAAGCGTGAAATGATCCGTAACCTGACAGAATCGGCCTGGTATACGTTAAAAAGCTTTCATGACAGGGAAAAATCAGGAGAGATTTCGGCTGAAAGAGCCAGGGAGCTGGCAAAAGATCATATTAATGGCCTCAGGTATGGACCGGAATTAAAGGATTATTTTTGGATCATTACCAATGATATGATCAAGATCGCGAATCCCTACAGCAGCGATCTTGTGGGAAAGGATCTTAGCACCTATACCGATCCAGAGGGGAAACGGGTTTTTGCTGAAGTTGCTGAGGTCGTTCAAAGGGACGGTGAAGGGTATGTTGATTATATGTGGCAATGGAAAAATGACCCTTCGCGGATTGTGCCCAAAATATCCTATGTTAAAGGATTTGCCCCCTGGGGCTGGATAGTTGGGACCGGGATCTATATAGAAGATGTCCAACTTGAGATAGCTTCTATGAGAAAAAAAATAACCTTCATCAGTTTGGGCATCCTGATTGTTATCTTTCTGTTATCGTTATATATTATTTTGCAGGGCGCCGGATTTAAGAGCAAAGAACAGCAGGCAGAAAAGGCCCTGCAGGTTTCGGAGGATAAATATAAGACACTGTTCCAGATATCACCCTCATTTTCAATGCTTATTAACACAGAGGGAAATGTTATTGAAATGAATTCCATAGGATCGGAACGCTACGGCTATTCTATCACCGGAGACGGAATCCATTTTCATGAATTTGTGCATGAGGACTATATTGAAAAAGCCACGTCAATTTTTGCCCATCTCTATATCCAGGGGAATGATTTAAAAAAGTCATTTGATCAACAGCGAATAGAACATGACAAAGAATATCGAGTGGAATGTTATAAACAGCTTGTACAGATTGGGATCAAAGACGAGCAGTTCCGCATATGGAACAGTAAAAGGACCAGGGTGTTTGACACGCTTCTCTGGGCAAATCTCATGGTGGATAAGGAAAACCTGGGTATAAAAGGAACCCTTACCACATCAATCGACATTACCGAAAGAAATCTGCTGGAGTCCAAGTTGCGCAGTATTCTTGAGCTCATTGGTGAAGGCTATTATGAAGTGGATCTCAAGGGCAGCCTTACCTTTTTTAGTGACGCCCTGTGCAATATTCTTGGCTATACCAGGTCTGAGTTGCCGGGAATGAACTTTGAGCAGTTTAGCTCTAAGAAAAGTTTTCAAAAAATAGTCAGCGTATTTAAGAAAGTGCATGACTCAAAAGAAAGTGTTACCTCTGTTAATTGGGAAGTCTTTCGGAAAGATAATGAAAAACGCTATGTTGAAGCCTCATTCTCTCTCTTAACGGATCACGCGGGCACGGGGGTCGGGTTTAGCGGAATTATACGGGATGTTACGGAACGAAGAGATGCCGAGAACGCGTTGATGCAATCGGAAGAAAAATACCGGGAGGTTTTTAAAGCGCTTCCTATTTTTGCCATGCTTATTGACCTGGATATGCGCATTGTTGAGTGCAATGAAAAATTCATCAATATCCTGGGATACCCGTCGCAGGATACGGATCTTTCCACGATTGACCTGGTCCATAAAAATGATCACGACCGGGGAGTGGAGATCTTTGTACGCATCTATAACTTAGCCACCCAGGTGAAAACAAGATGGCGGGAGAAGCTTATAACAAAAGATGAGTGTTATCGAGAATTACGCAGCCTCTCTATCCGGGAAGAGGAGCTCAGGATTGTGGATAAAGACGGAAAAGCGTATTATATAAGCTTTAACGGCACTTTGTGGATCAACCGGGAGACCCTGGCGATAAAAGGCATACTGGCAACAGCTATTGATCTTTCCGAAAAGAAAGACCTGGAATTAAAGCTGATTGAATCGGAAAGAAAATACCGGGAGATTGTAGAGGAAAAAACAAAGGACATTATTATATCGGTCGACAGCAATATGCGGTTTCTGACGGCGAATAAGAACCTGCGTATGAAGCTGGGGTATTTCGAAAAGGATATCGTTGGCAGGGAAATATTGGAAATAATTTATGATGATCCCTTTGACAAAGACAGGATTAACCGGACAACTTTTCTGGATCATATACGGATGGTGCTCAAAGAAGGCCTGTCCGATGTCCGGTTTAAAGCTGTATGTGTTCACCGGACATTAGGAGAACCCGTTACCCTTCAATTTAAACTTGATCCCATATACACGGGAGATTCAATAACCGGTTTTATCGGTTTTGCCTCCGAACCCTCCGATGATCCCCTGAGGGAATTCCTTGAAGATGTTAAGGTTATCTATAAGATCGATAACCACTTAACAACAGCTGATGAGATCTGTTTTCGGCTTACCCGTGACCTGGCAAAATATTTTAAGCGCCAGGATGTGGACATGCTCAGGATTGGATTGCGGGAGATGGTTGTGAACGCCATTGAACATGGTAATCTCAATATTACTTTTGAAGAAAAGTCGGAAGCCCAGGCCAATGAGGGTTTTATTAATCTGCTCAGCGAACGCCAGGCTGATCCCGTTAACAGGCATAAAAGAGTATATCTCCATTGTTCCATCAATGCCAACCGGGTTATCTATACTGTCCGTGATGAAGGCACCGGTTTTAATTATAAAAAAATAATGAACCAGGATATTGATGACCTGAACCAGGGATTTTTACAGCACGGCCGGGGAGTTATTACTGCCAAAGGCATTTTCGACAAAGTCAAGTATAACCGCAAAGGGAACGAGGTTGAACTCATAAAGTACGCCAAAGGGAAGTAAGGTGATCGGTGGCCTTGTGGCCGGGTAACCGGTAATCGGTTATTGGAAAGAAAATTCTCCAACCGATCACTGATCACCCCGCCCGAAGGGCGACCGATTACCTTACTTTACTCGTATACCTCATAAACCCTGTTCTTAACACTAAACCGCACGTTTTTGCCCAGTGCCATGAATTGCGCGGCAAGGGGTTCTTTTCGTAATAGCTTGAAATATTTTTTACTTGCGAAGCGTACCCGGATTGCTTTTTTATTCTTTTTAAGCTGTAGCCGGGAGTCGATCCAGAATTTGCCCGCGTTGTAAACAGCTCTGCCCTGGATATTTTTTACCTGGCGGGCCATGTTTTTGGCAGCGCCGCGAAAGTCTTTGTACCGGAGTCTTTTTTCACCCTGCCGGGTTTGCCTGGTATTATATGCTTTGTTCAGAGATTGGACTTCTTTACTGGCGCGGACACTTCCCATTCCCGATTTGGATTTTAGTGATGAGTATTCCTCCCTGTTCCTTCGAACAAAGTCGCTTGCGGCCGGGGCCATGCGTCCCAGGGTCTGGTATTCTTCGCGGAGTCTCCGACGGGAAACGCGTCTTCGTTCGTCTTCGAGAATAAGATAGCTGGTGTAGGGAGTAACAATCCCATGCTTCCGGGCCAGGATGGTAATTTCGTCCACCAGTTCCTTGTTTTCTCCATGAAGCCGGATCTGGTCCAGGAGATAGCCAATCCGGCGTGCCGCCCACAGGGAGGGGATAAAATCATTTTTTTGCCCGTACCCGGCGAATTTTCCGGAATAGCGGAACTGTTGCACCCGGTTTTTCACTTTTCCCGTAAGCAGTATCCCCGCGGTGCCTCCAGTGCGGTACCGTCCCAGGATTGTAAGAGAGGATCCTTTGAAAAGATCGGGAAGTTCCCGGGGATAGGTTTTGCTTACCCGTATGCCGTTTAAAAAACGGAGCTTTAAATTACTTAAAACCGGAGATTGAACTTTGGTGTAAAAGTTTGATATTTTTATTTCTATATCTTCTTTTGGGGGAATATAGGTCCGGTAGGCCCGGGTTTGTTTTGTGATCTTGTCCAGGAGATGGGTATTTATATCATACCCAATGCCAAAGGTAAAGATCCGGGTATTGCTGCTGTTGGACCGTGTCATTTTTTTTATAAGACGCTGCTCATTTGTTTCCCCAATGGTTGGCTTGCCGTCGGTAATAAAAAGTATCATATGGGACCTGTTAGGGGAGTTTTCCGCCTTCAGAGCAAGAGACAGGGCCTCTTCAATATGGGTTCCTCCTATGGCTTTCAGCTTGTTCACAAATCCCCGGGCTTTTTTACGATTATCGGCATGAGCTTTTTTAAGCCCCGTAAAAAGGGCTTCGGCCTCAGTTGAAAAACGGATTATTTGAAAACGGTCTTCCCGGTTCAGGTTCGCGATACAAAACCGGAGCGCTTTTTTCGCCTGTTCCAGTTTTTCTCCTGCCATACTTCCCGATACATCAAGCACAAACGTAATATCTTTTACATTGATCTCATTTTTTTTAACAAAACCCGGGGAGGCGCTCAGAAGAAAATATCCGTCTTCGCCTTTTTCTTTGTATGTAAGCAGGGAAAAACCGATCTTTGAATTGTTGGTGCTGTAATAGAGTTTAAAGTCCGTATCGGGTTTGGAATTTTTTTCTTCAAAAGTCACCAGTGCGTGGTTGTTCCCTTTTCGGACGATATCAACATCATGGCTGGTGCAGTATATATTTTTTAAGATATCCTTAGAGTGGATATTTACCGTAACCGAAACATTTTTTAAGGGCTTTGCTGAGAATTTTTCCGTATTCAATGGATAGATATATTCTATTGTTCCTGAGTCTTTGTTCAGGATCTGGGTATAACTTATTTTTACTCTTTTGCTTGAATGGGGCTCAATAGGAAAGATCCTTGCTTTGAAAATATCCATTCCCTGGTATTCGAGTATGGCCGGGTCCAGTTCTCTTCGAACTATATCTTCATAGATCTTCCTGGCTTTTTTTGCGTCCAGAAGCTCTGCCGGTGTTTCCTTTCCATTAATATACATACTGAAACGTTTAATTACCGCCCCCCGGGGAATGGGGAATATATAGTGGCCTTCAAGCCTGCGGTTGGAAGGATTATAAAATTCCTGGTCTATTTTGGTAGTGGCGGCCCGCTCCTCTATTGTTGTCTTGACTGTGTGGTATTTCACCTCAAGCGGGAAGGGGTTCGACAGGCGTGGCCGGTGCCTGGGACCGATTGTGTCCGTTATAATAATAAAACCATCGGCGAAAAGAGACTCTAGCGGGAGCACTATCAGCATAAGAAAAATAAGTATCCCTGGTTTAATATATTTCATATTCATGGTGCTGTCCTCCTCTACGGAAAGCTTTATAAGTTGGACAAAATTATTGGGAATTGGTTCCCATTTTTTTATGGGGATGTAAGCTTTTAAGAGACTCTTTTTAAACAGGGCCTTTTTCCGAGGGTGCGACCCCTGCGAGGGGATCTTACCCGGAACCTGTACAAAAACAGACCCCGGTTCAACCGCAGTTTCTTCCGTATTTTTTCCCCGCTACACCGGGTCGATATACCTTATCTTAAGACGCCACCACGGGGTCGGCACTCTCAAGAAACTAAATTGTGCAAGTGAGCGGGCCTGGAAGCATCCCTCTTCTAAATG